>CAJWMT010000041.1:0-19836 GCA_913044275.1 uncultured Cellvibrionales bacterium | reverse complement strand
GAGCATCGCGGCTCCATAAGCACTGAAGTCGTTTCTACCCTGATCCCTATCCCAATGGACATTGTAGTAATAACCCTTCTCCTGCTCGCGACTCGCACCGGTAACCTTCAGAGCCAACTCTTCAGACAGTGCAAAATTGGCAACCGCTTCAAAATAGCTGGTTTCGAACTCTTCGGCTCCAGCCTTAATTTTTAAACCGGCTTCACCAGTAGGTTTGGACCTCGTAACGATTATGGCGCCTCCCAAACTATTTCTCCCAAACATCGTACCTTGGGGACCTCTGGCCACTGTCATTGTTTCGAGATCGATACTTCGAATTATGGCACCTGAGTGTGCATTGATTGCCACATCATCTATGATAACCGGCACGGCTGGCTCATAGTTTTTTTCAACATCTTGAATACCCATGCCACGTATATAGAATGCAGCATTGCCCCCCGGACCCTGGTTCGTATCGGCTAAGATAATATTGGGTGCGACACCTGCCAACCCTTTTATGTCTCTCGTAAATTGCTGATCTATTTCGGTTTTGCTCAGGGCGCTGACTGCCAATCCCACATCCTGCAGATTTTCTTCGCGCTTACGAGCAGTTACAACAATCTCCTCCAATGCCTTGGCAGCCTCCTGAGAAAAGGCATTACTAGCCAAGAACGTAGGCCAAACCATGGCTATAATTAATAGGTATTTTTCGATTTTCGGTAACATACGAGTCACTACATCTCCCCCTTTTTCATCAGTGATTTAGCGATCTTGGATAAACAATCGAGCTTTCCAAGCAATTGACTGTATTAACAGCTCACACATTATATTTAAATTGTTGATAAATTGACATATAAAAGTAAAAAAGTAAATCACAAAAATAAGTAAACTGTTTTGCATAAAGACTTTATGAGGGGGCAATCAAAAAAAATCAATATTGTGCACCGTATTGGTTCAAGACGGCGACATGCAGGCTGCAGAAACTACAAAAAGACCAAGCTACTTGGTCAAGCAAGCGGTTAACAGTGTAAAAAAAGTCACAAAAAAAATTAACTTGGCATAAAACCCGAGAGAACTAAGCTCAGCTTTCATTCCAACAAACATTTGAAATGGTATATAATGTCAGTGGTCGAAACGAGCAGGCCTAATCAAAACTGAGTCCGGTTGAAAAGTCTTAACGATGTCGAACGATCCAGTCAACGTCTTGTGCATGAAATGGGGAACAAAATACTCCCCTGAATACGTCAATACCCTTTATGCAATGGTCGATAGAAACCTATCGAGACCCTTTAGATTCGTATGTCTGACCGAAGACCCAGATGGTCTGAATAATATGATAGAAACGTTCCCGATACCGGAGCTCTCGATCAACTTAAATGGCCCTGAGCGGGGTTGGAATAAACTTGCTGTATTTTCAAAACCACTTTACGATCTTTCGGGAAAGGTCTTATGTTTAGACCTCGACCTTATTGTGACCGGCCCTTTGGACGAGCTGTTTGATCACCCTGGCGACGTCTTGATCATCAAGGACTGGCTCAAGAGGGATGGCACGGGAAATTCATCCGTCTACCGCTTTGAAGTCGGGTCGCATGTCGATATCTTAGACCGATTTCAAAACTCTTTCGAGAGGACAAAGCAAATATATAGGAATGAACAGGAATTTCTATCCGCAGCGCTGTTAGAGAAAAAAGCTTTATCGTATTGGCCCGAAAGTTGGTGCAGGAGTTTCAAGCGACACTGTATAAAATCGTTCTCTTTTATAGTATCTAGGGACACTCTTTTACCTGACGACGCGAGAATAATTGTTTTCCATGGCAAGCCTGATCCCCACGAGGCAATGGCAGGAAAAAGTGGCAAATGGTATCGACATTTTAAGCCGGCAACCTGGATCCGGGATTACTGGCGCTGAGTTCCACCTAATCAGTTCATTGCTTTCCGTTAACAAACCGACCATGCTTTGCATAAACAAAGGGACCCTCCTGGTGGTAACTATCGTCATGAGCCACGCGCCTCTCAATCTCATCAAGCATTACGCGCGTTATGTGCGGCAATTCAAGTTTGCGAGCACGGCCAAGCGTAACCCAATGAATCTCTAGCAACTCCCCCGAAGCCTCAGTTGACACATCATATAAACTTTTTTGATCAACATATGCCATAAAAAAACGTGCATCAAATCGACGATTCCTATACGGAGGCGTTATAGCACGGGCCACATAGTAAAGCTTTTCTAAGTGAGGAGTCATTCCGTGGCGTAAGAATTTTGCCCAAGAATCAGATCGGCTTTTAGTCACTGTTGAGCCCGACTTTCCGAGTATCATTCCAGTTTCCTCGAAGGTTTCTCGAATAGCGGCCAATGCGAGTGCACGTGCTTTCGTCTCAGAGCAACCTTTCATGAGTCGTCTTAATACAGCAGGATGAAGTTGATTTGGCACCCTCAAACGACCATCGGCGATCTCGACCTTTCCGCCGGGAAATACAAATTTGTTTGGCATAAAGACGTGATTTTGGGACCTCTTCCCCATGAGAACCCGCGGAATCTTTCCGTCGGTTCGCACAAGAATAAGTGTTGCGGAGTCCCTAGGCCGAGCAGCTCTGCCAGTGACACGTTGCTCACTCCGAGAGATGTAATCACTGTCGATTAAAGGATCCGCTTGCAACTTATTCATCTCCAATGTTGATGGATCTTTGGAAAAAGCGGGGCCCCCTTCAACAACCTAGGATGCCACTTGCTGCTACAACCACAATAAAAGTCTTGGTCTGGTTCCTGACCATAGCAGAAAAAACACATTGAAATAAGTACTTAATATGGCAGTGCAACTCCAGATCAAATACTCCAAATGTGCTAACAGGTTGGATATAATCAAACGAATAAGCAGAGGTCGGCCACCATGAAGATTCTATTTTCCCTCCTACTATTAAGTGCAGCGATAGTGGTAATTGTGGGGCAAAAAGAAAAAATTCTCACCTCAATCATGTTGAGGGGGGCAGAGATTCAAATGGGCAGAAACCAAATCGACGATCTGGAAGATGGCTTGCATGTATCGCTCTGCGGAGCGGGGGGACCAATGCCCGCCCCTAAAGCTTCTGGGCCCTGCGTGGTCATAATTGCTGGCGCAAAACAATTTGTTATAGATGCTGGCACAAACGGGGCTCGGAATCTAGTTAGAATGGGGTATCCTGTGGGCAAAATTGATGCAGTGTTTCTTACCCATTTTCACTCCGATCACATCGACGGTCTAGGGGAAATGGCAACTCTCAGGTGGGTTAGCGCTGCAAACTCAAGCCCACTGCAAGTGTTTGGGCCTGAGGGAGTAGAGGCTGTCGTGTCCGGTTTCAATGAAGCATACGCAGCGAGCGCCGTACACCGGAATGAACACCACGGAGACGGAGTTGCCCCATTAAGTGGGCGAGGGATGATCGCCAAACCATTTCGAACACCTCCCATTGGAGAAGCTGTCGAAGTGTTTCGAGACTACAATACGCTCCTAGAGGCCATAAGGGTAGATCATGGCGTCGTATCTCCTGCGGTTGGCTATCGGATCAGATACAAGGATCGCTCTGCACTCATCACTGGCGACTCCAACAAGTCGACTAATATCATTCATTTCGCGGACGGCATCGATCTGCTGATCCACGACGCCTTAGCCCCGAATCTGGTTAACCTAATGAATAAAGCCGCCCAAAAGCTCGGCAACCGCGGGATGTCCAAGATTACCGTTGATATCCTAGATTACCATTCAAGTCCGGTGGGGGCCGCTGAGACAGCGAGAGAAGCGGGCGTCGGCCACTTACTCCTCTATCACATCGTGCCCCCTCTGATACTCCCAGGCCAAAGCTCAATTTTTATGGACGGCGCCGAAACCATTTTTCCAGAAATCACAGTCGGTCAAGACGGTACCTCCTTTTCAATGCCGTCTGGAACAAAAGAAATTAATCTGATTCGAGATGAGCTCTAGGATTAATCACCACCGCTGCATCCTCAAAGCAGTCGATGCTATCAGAGGAGAAGCAACGCTAACGAAAAATCCACAACTAACCTCACGTTTCTTGCTGGAGAGGAGGATTTCCTGCATCTAAAAGATCAGTAATTTGATCAAAAACTTCATTATTTACAAGTGCTTCCAACGCTGGATCTTGTCGGATCTCCTCCACATAACTATCTGATCTATTGAGAGCTTCCGCCAGATATCGCACAGCCTCATCAAATTGCTCCATTACGGTAAATGCACAGGCCAACTGGTAGAATGCATGGCTATTATCGGGATCAATCTTCAAAGCTTGTTGACATAGATTCACAGCCCACTGTGGCTCACCCAATTCAAGAACGGCGTCAGCTTTGTATGTCAATGCCTCGCAGTCATCACTTCGAAGTTTCAAGAGTTCATCGTAAACTGCAATCTTATTGGCCGGCGAGGAATCTTGCTGGGCTCTCAGCCATAAAGACTGAATCTCCTGAGTCATCTCGATTTCTTCGCGATTCTTTTCAATTTGACTACGCTTTTCTCTAAGCTCATCTTCGATGCTTATTAATCTCTGCTCGTACTCCTGAACCACTTTCGAGATTTCTGCGTCAGCAAAGTTTCTTGCACCCTCTTTTATTTCTCGCAAAGATGACCAACCGACTAACACCATCAAGGAAGTCGCAGCAGCAATGAGATAAAAGAAATACGTAATAGTACTTGTAGCATACTCCACACCCCTGTCAACAGAGGCAATTTCTCTGTCAACTATCTGCTGGATTATCTCCTGTTTACTTCTTGCCTGATCAATTCGAAGTTGTTTGAGTTCATCCAGAACATATCTCTCGATAAAGGGCTGAAACAATGGTTTTTGCAACGTGTCAAGTGCCGCATCAATAGGCTTATCTGCCATCTCTGCCCGCACCCCTGAGGATGTAATAATCAGAATAAAAATGTGACTTAATAGTGTTATGAAAAGACGTCCCATTACAACCCCTCCATGCCAGTGTGATCATCAGGGGGCGCATCATATTGAGACGAATCCCTCTAAGCAAGCATTATTTTAGGTAATCCCATCAGGGGCTTTGGCACCGGAGAAACTGGCTAAAAAGGTCACTCCAGCAGAGTCCAAAATAGTCAGAGTTGATTCTGGTTCGCCCAGGTACCATGAAACCCAAGCGGAACACGTTGAGGCAATAGAACTTCAGCAAGCGGTTTGCTGCCAACATCTCTGGCATCCAGTATTAGCACACTAGAGCGATTTGTTTCGGCATTAGTGACGAAAGACACCACATATCCATCATCCTCTTCGCTCGAGCCCAGTCTTGGAGCAAATGCTGGTTCGGAGCCATAGATATTTCTCCCGAAGCTGTGACGAACATAGCTCCCATCGCTCAGATCATATTTCAATATTCCATCAAAGAGCTGAGTTTCGGTATTAGGAATAGCACCATGATACGAGTAGCGGGATTTTTTTCCGGAAAACTCGAGATTCACAACTGGAAACTCACTGATAGCATCGTCAATCTGTTCTTCCTTGGCCGCACCGGTTCTCATGTTCATAGTCCACTTGGTTACTACCGCTCGGAGAGCCAATACATTCACCATAGGAGCATATGGACCATACTTGACTGGCATGTCTAGACCATTCTCAATCATCTTACAGCAGTATAAAACAACGTTATCTCCCTCTTCCCACGCGTTGATAACATGGTAGATATAGCAGCCCGGAAATTCGAACCATTTAATTTGGTTACCATCCGCATACCTCGGCAATACACCAAAGCGAGTCGGCAATTTCCTATCCTCATGTATAGCCCAAACTTTTTTCCGCAAACCCTGATCAGTAAAGACAATGGGCAAGTCCATCAAAATCGCATAACGCTCTGTGATGGCCATATCGTGCGGCAATCTTGGGCCAGGCAACTCGATCTGAGTAAAATGTTGCAACTGATTATGTTTGTCGACCACTCCAAAGCTATACCATGGCTCATAAAGCGCATAGTCAAAAAACAAGAATTCTCCAGTGTTATTGTCTACCTTCGAGTGCGCAGAAACATTTTTTGGCAAAGCACCTTGAAAATCCTCTTCACCAATCGTTTCCAGCGTTCGGGCATTTAATCGAACGGGTTTTCCACTTATGTACCACAAAGCCATCAACTCGCCGGCATGCATTACCACGTCAGTATTAGCAGTGTTCTTATAGACAGTTGAACTGTCATCGCAGACCGCTTGATTAAAGATTCCCGACCTTTCTAGAGCGTTTTGTTCATCGGCAAGGAAATCCATGGAGCGGATATAACGATTTCGGTACCGCGCTTTGCCATCCTCGAAATAAATGGCATGCACCATTCCGTCGCCGTCAAACCAATGATGCATCCCTGATGGTGCCTTTAAAGGATTCGGACCATTTCGATAGTAGGCGCCGGCGAGGTCCTTGGGTATTTCGCCTTTAACCTGAAGTTCATTTGCAGATACTTCTTCACAAACCGGGGCATAAGGTCCATGAAGGTATGGGTTTAATGAGTTTAGGTGAGAGTTATTGGCTGCCATTGGCTTCAATCCTTTTTAATCTATCATGTTGCTTAGCAAGCTAATTTATATTCATAGTGTAATTGAGAAATGATTGTAGCTAAAGACTCACTTGTTTTTACCGCCCCAACGCCGTGTCCCGCTGACCAGACATCTTTCCAAGCCTTAATCTGATTCTGTGAGTCGGAGAGGTTTATTCCTTTGTCGCTATCAATATTTTGAGGGTCAAGCCCCATTTTTTCTAGCGACTGACGAAGATAATACGCTTTGGCACCTGTGACCTTATCCGTGAGAATGAGATCTTCATAGCAAGCCTCAATCACCATCCGTTTGTATTCCTCACTGGCAATGCTCTCAACAGCAGCAATAAATCGTGTCCCCATATAACAAAGATCAGCCCCGGCAACTACTGCAGCGCGCACGGCAGCTCCAGTCCCGATACCGCCCGCCAATATAATTAATCCGTCAAAGAATTCACGCACTTCGCTTACGAAAGATAGACCAGCAATATGCCCAGTATGACCGCCAGCGCCAGCCGCAATTAATGCCAGCCCATCCACTCCTTTGTTAACCGCTTTTCTTGCGTACTCCAATGAATTAACGTCCGCTATCACGCTCCCACCGTAGCTATGCACAATATCAATGGCAGCATCAGGCCCTCCAAGAGCTGTAATAACGATCTTAGGTTTATGATTCTTGATCAAACCCAGCTCATCCTCAAGTCTGTCATAACTTCGATGCGTGGTAATGTTGACTGCGTAAGGTGCCGAGGAAGATGCCTCTCTCAGCTCAGCACTAATTTCGTCGAGCCAGGCATCAAGTGTAGGAATGTCTCGAGCATTCGGAAAAGGGAATGAACCTACCACTCCTGAAAGACAGCCAGCGACGACTAGTTCAGGCCCGGACACGAGGAACATGGGTGCAACAACCACCGGCAAACGCAAATCCCTAAAAAGTCTAGACTTCATAGCCACCACAGCGCCCAAGCTCCCAAATTTCAATACTAATCATTGCATGCTATTTTATCAATGGATACCATAGGTTTTGGAGGTAATTCAATGGTTGACAGAATATATATTCTCGGTGGAGCACAAACAGATTTTGCTCAAAATTTAAGTCGTTCAAATAACAATCTTTTTGACCTTTTTCGGGGTTCAGTGAAAGATGGGCTGGATGACGCCAAGATTGAAGCAAAAGACATTGATGTCGGTCATGTAGGCAACTTTGTTGCTGAACTTTTTACCGGGCAAGGGATGATTGGAGGCTACTTCGGGCATGTTGATGAGGGGTTCTATGGCATGCCTAGTTCCCGCCATGAAGGCGCCTGTGCTTCAGGATCACTGGCAATCTTGGCTGCTATGGCGGACCTTGAAAGCGGGCGTTATGAAACGGCATGCGTTACCGGTCTCGAATTAATGCGCAATGTAAGTGGTGAAATTGCAGCACAACATCTCGGGGCTGCAGCCTGGGTAGGTCGTGAAGCAGAGGATGCTCGTTACTTATGGCCAGCAATGTTTTCAGACTTGTGCGACGTATATGAGGAACGTTTCGGATTGAATTATGCCCACTTAGCAGAAATTTCGAAAATTAACTTTGGTAATGCCAAAAACAATCCCAATGCGCAGACACGTAAGTGGCGATTTAACGATTCAAGCTTCACGCAAGATGACGCGCAAAATCCAGTCATTGAAGGGTGGATGCGAAAGCAGGACTGTGGGCAAGTGACCGATGGTGCCGCGACCGTAGTTTTAGCGACAGCTGACAGAGCGCAAGCTCATTGCAAAAAGCATGGCTTGTCTATTCAAGATCTAGCATATATCAGAGGCTGGGGACACACTACTGCACCCATGTTAATGGCCACAAAAATGGAAAGGAGTGAACCCAATGGCTATGTCTTCCCGCTCACACGAAAAGCCATAACCGATGCGTACCAAAGAGCTAATATAAGCGGGCCAGCCGATTTAGATGCTATTGAGACACACGATTGCTTCTCTATCACTGAATATATGGCCATAGAACACTTTGGAATTACCCGGCCAGGGGAAGCTTGGAAAGCTATTGAGGAAGAAAAAATTGGCATGTGCGGTGAGATACCAATAAACCCCTCAGGCGGATTAATTGGCCAGGGCCACCCCGTTGGAGCAACTGGAGTTAGGATGCTGCTTGACGGTGCAAGGCAAACGACGGAGTCTGCTGGGGACATGCAAGTGAATGGCGCTCGAAATGTTGCCACCTACAATGTGGGCGGTTCTGGCACAACCAATGTTTCTTTCATCATATCTACAGCATGAATTTTACCGAACCGTTTATCTTTGACGCACTTCGAACGCCAAGAGGATTTGGTCGTGCCCCGCGCAACGACAAACCGGGTGGAAGTATAGCATCCTGCGCGCCTCATGAACTTGTGGTGGGACTAACGGAAGGGTTAGAAAAACGAAATCCCGGTTTGTTAGACAATGTCTCATCCTTAATCTTAGGATGCGTCGGACAAGTGGAAACTCAAGGTGGTCATCTTGCTTTGGTTTGTCGTTTAGCCTCAAATATCCCAAATCAAACCCCCGTAAAGACCTTGAATAATTACTGTGTTTCTGGATTGACCGCAGTCAATGACGCCGCCACCGCAGTCCAAGCGGGTAAAGAAGGACTCCTCATAGCCGGTGGTGTCGAGAGTCTCTCGTCAGTGCAGTTTCTGGGAGACAGGGCCAGTTACTACACAGACCCAAAACTGCGGGCAGCGCTAGATTGGGCGCCACCCATTATGGGCGCAGAATTGATAGCTACCATTGAAGGGTATTCAAAACAAGATCTTGATGAAGTTACTCTTGAATCACACAGAAAAGCCGAACTAGGCTGGAAAAACGGTTTTTATCAGAATAACGTTATGCCAGTCATAGACAATTTTGGAAAAGTTCTGCTGGATCGTGATGAGCTTATAAGAGGGAACTTGACAGCGGAAAAACTTAGAGATATGCCTCCAGCCTTTTCTGAGCAAGGTAAAGCAGGGTTTGATAAGATTATGCTGTCTCATCACCCTGAACTTGGTGCGATACAGCACGTCCATTCAATTGCAAATTGTCCAGGAATGGCGGACGGGGCTGCCCTAACTGTAATCGGGACAAAAGCTGCTGGCGCTGCAATTGGACTTAATCCAAAAGCCAGAATCATAGCGGCCGTAGAGACAGCGGGGGATCCGATCCTTCAATTAGATGCGGGATTGGATGCAATAGAACTTCTTCAAAGACAAACAGGTTTTGTTATTCATGATTTCGATAGAATTGAGTTCATGGAAGCATTTGCAGCCCCGTTGGTGAAGTTTTTTCGCACTTATAATCCGGATGCCAGTAAAGTTAACACCAATGGCGGGCACATAGCGATGGGACATCCGATGGGTGCCACTGGCGCCATTCTGCTCACAACATTGGTTCATGAATTGGAACGCAGTGACAACACACTCGGTTTGGTTGTAGCCCAAGCTGCTGGCGGTATCGGATCGGCGATGATTATTGAAAGGCTTTAAACTCATGTTCTACCAAAAACACAAATCCGTGCTCGACGAAGCAATTATGGCTTGCGAAAAACGCCACTACTGGAGCCCTTTTATAGAGTCTCCTAGTCGACATCTGCATCCAGAAGGGGCTCACGAAGCGGGAAAAATGGCTTTCGAGCGTCAACTTAACACAAGCTTTGAGCTTAATCAGCCTGGTGAAATAGGCAGAACTGGCTTTGAGGTATCCCCTTACACTCAACAACCGCTTGGCGTTGATTACCCAAAATCCGATACAGAACAAATCGTCATGGCTTCAAAGAAGGCAGGGCAAAGCTGGCGAAAAATCTGCGCCGAAGAACGCGCAGGAATATGCCTTGAGATGGCTTTCGCTCTTGAAAAGCAATGCTTTGAAAATGCTTATGCCACTATGCATACGGCCGGCCAAGCGTTCCTAATGGCCTATTCAGGTAGCGGTCCAAATGCCTTAGACCGGGGAGTTGAAGCAATCGCATATGCGCTAAAGGCCATGAGAGATGTCCCTAATTCAGCACGTTGGACGAAGCCATTTGGTAAAGCAGGGACCGTTTCGCTCTCAAAGTCTTATCGGCTAGTACCGCGCGGCATAGCTGCGGTGATTTGTTGTGCAACGTTCCCGATGTGGAATGCCTACCCAGCAATTTTTGCAAACCTAGCTACTGGGAATTCCGCAATTGTAAAGCCTCATCCCAATGGAATACTCCCGGTAGCGATCGCCATCAGAACAATGAGAAAAGTTCTCAGTGACAATGGCTTCGATCCCGATGTCCTTATTATGAGCGCGGATACACGGGAGCACCCGGTAACTATCGAGTTGTTACAACACCCCGAAATCCTAATCATTGACTATACAGGGAGTCAACGTTTCGGAATTTGGATTGAGGAAAACTGTTCGCAAAAACTCGTTTACACAGAAACTGCGGGTTGCAATGGGGTCGTTATCGAATCCACTGAAAATATCGATGGCTTAATCAATGCCTTAGCCAATGGGCTCTGCGGGTTTTCCGCCCAGATGTGTACAAGTCCTCAAAATATTCATATACCCGAGCATGGTTTCGAAACGAATGTGGGTAAAATTTCTTTTGACGGTTTCAAAGATTTGCTGGTAGCCGCAATTAACGAGCGAGTAGCCGACCCAAAACGTGCTGCCGGATTATGTGGTGCTATTCAAGCAGATGAATCACTGACCATTCTGGATCAATTGCGTAACGAAGATAAAGCTTCTGTCGCATTGGACAGTTTTCCTTATAACCATCCAGAGTTCCCTTTTGCTCGAACCGCATCTCCCTTGGTGTTGACCGTTAAACCGGAGCTTAGGAAACTTTACAATAAAGAACACTTTGCCCCTGTTGCTTTCCTTATTAGAGAGAAGAGTCCTGAGTCGGCACTTGCCAACGCAACTTCATTGGTCCGGGAGTCTGGCGCAATATCGTCATATCTCTACAGCTCAAATAAGGCCTACACGGAGAAAGCCAAAGATGCGTTTGCGGACGCTGGTGCATCGCTATGGTGCAACATGACCACACCCATGCCAATGAATTTTGCAGCAGCATATAGCGATTATCACGTAACCGGTCTTAACTCGTCAGGAAACGCATGTCTCGCTGACTTAGCTTTTGTTGCGGATAGATTCAGAATTGTCCAGTTTCGGGAGCCGCTGCTATCATAACTGCTGACGACATCAAAGGAGCATGGGAACTTAGAGAGTGGCGAATCGAATATGAAGGCGGCAAGATCAGACACCCTTTCGGCAAAGACGCATGTGGCCAAATTCTATACACCCATGATCACCGAATGTCGGCGGTCATTATGCGCAAAACAAGAACCCGATTTGAGCAAGAAAGTGTCCGCAGACTGACCACAGATCAGAAAGCTTATGCATTTGATGGCTATTTTCATTATTCGGGCAAATGGCTTATCGAACAGAATCAGGACCTAGTTCATTCAGTTGAATTCTCGCTCAATCCAGACTTTATCGGCACCAAGCAAAGACGTCACGCAGCACTGTCTGGCAGTAGCAGGTTAGTACTCTCCGCGCAAGAAAAAGACAATGTTGGTGTGATTCGTCACCACTTTCTTGAATGGCAAAGATAGGAGTTAATAGCCATGGGATTAAATGAAGTCAAAATGTTCATTCTAGCTTTATTTACAGGGTCCTCTCCAGATATTGCAGCCAAGTGCGAAACCCTCGCAGCGCTTGATCTTTCTCCGAAAATTCAAATTACATCTAGTAAAACCGTGTCAGGAAAGAGCGATTTACCCGCGTTTTGTCAAATACAAGGGACTATCAAACCTCACATAGGTTTCGAGGCAAGGTTCCCTATCGGTGAGTGGAATGGGAAATACTTCCAAGCAGGTTGCGGTGGTTACTGCGGGCAGATTTTACCTGACCGAGAAACGCACTCCAATTCAATCAATCATGCGCTGCGGCGAGGCTATGCGGCCATCACAACCGATGGCGGTCATCAGTCAGATAATATAGGTGATGCAAGCTGGGCTACGAATCCAGAGGTGGAGAAAATCTATGCAGGCGAACTCATCCCGCACACACACGCCGCTGCATTTCAATTAATTAATGAAATATACGGCAGAAAGCCTTCCTATTCCTATTTCTCAGGCTGTTCTAACGGGGGCCGGCTGGCAGCAAAGGCTGCTCAGGAGTATCCTGACCTCTTCAATGGAATTATCTCCGGGTGTCCAGTGTTAAATCTATCCGGTAACGGTGGCATCCTTGCATCTTGGGTTCTTCGGGCAAATAGTGATGCGTCTGGCAACCCAATCCTTGACGACCAGTTTAAAGACAAATTACCAATGCTTGAACAAAATGCAATTGCGCAATGCGATGCATTGGATGGCACCACCGATGGCGCAATTCAGTCGCCAGAAAAGTGCTACGTTACCCTTGATGAAATACCAGCTTGCGGCCAGAAAAAAACAAAATCTTGCCTGACAGAGGAAGAGAAAACTGTGATCCGGAAGCTTTATGATGGCCCAAAAAATTCCGTCGGGGAAAAACTTTTCTATGGAATCCCTCCCGGCAGTGAACGCTATTGGGCTGTCTGGCATTTAGGTAACAAAAAAAATCCATCTATCGGAACTCGCCTCGCTGAGGGGTACCTTCCCTTCCTAGGATTTCCGGATGATCCCGCCAATTACAGTGCTATCGAATTTGATCTGGACAATGATCTTTTAAAACTCGAAACTCAGGGTCGGCTTCTAAACGCAATGAACCCCGACCTCGGTGCTTTTTCCGAAGCGGGAGGGAAAATGATTATGTGGCATGGACAGGCAGATCCTCTGGTATTGCCAAACCAAAGCATCGACTATTATAACGATGTAGTCAAAAAATTCGGCAAACAATCCACTGAAAACTTTTTCCGTCTGTTTCTAGTGCCATCAATGGGCCACTGCTGGGAACTTCCAGCTGCTCTGCCAGATCGCATGAATATGTTGCAAGTAATGGAGGATTGGGTTGAGAACGGCATTGCGCCTACCAAAATTGCTGTGCACAGTAGTGTCGATGAAGACGATAACTCTCTGAACGCAAAAGTGGGGCAGCTGCACCCCTACCCTTCACTTACTACTTATCCTCCCTAGTTAGATCTGAGTTAGCCGACTCACACAAGAAAGGGCAAACCAGCCAACCTGATCTGCCCCCCCTCGCTTACACCTTTTAATCAGAAATTATAATCAAGCTTCAGTGTTATGTTCCTCGGGCGCTGATAAAAGGAATAGTAAGCTATTCCGTCCAAAGCCCCCCCCGAAGCAAGCCTTACGAAAGTCCTGCCAAGTGGTAACCCGACACCGGCCACTTTGACACGTTCATCCGTCAAGTTATCGCCTATCAAAGATACACGCCAAGCGCCGCTGGCACTTGAAAGACCTATATGCGCACCGAGTTTAGTGAAACCACTTTCAGTATGAAGGCTATCATGCGCTGTAGAAAGAAGATAATCAGACGAGTGGTTAGCGTTTAAGTTTACATCTAACATTAATCCAGAGGATATAGCTGTTTCATAATTTATTCCAAAATTTGCGGTCGTATCAGGAAGATAGGGGCTCGTATAACCACTTCTATCACAATACCCATTTACCGGCGTTTCACTATAACCACAGGTTCCGGTTTTATAATCAGTATATTTAAAGTCAATCGAGGCAGCACTCGCATAAAGCTCGAGCCCCTCTGCTAATAAGAACCGCCCATCCAATTCGACTCCCTCTAATTCAGACGCAGACACATTGCCTACAAAAAAGCTTAACACGCCATCGAACACGGAAGTCTGCTGATTTTCATACTCAGTCTTGAATAATGTTAGGTTGAATTCAGCTCTGTCGAAAGCATACTTAAGCCCCAACTCAATATTTTCAGCGTCTTCACTTTGAAACTCGAAAGTTCCCGCTGGCGCGCCGGTAACTGTTGCTGTTCCAGGTGCCGAGTTGCTTCGAATATCAAAACCTCCAGCCTTTGATCCCTCGGTATAGGAGACATGGAAGGCAAGTTCATCACTCATTTGGTACTGCAAGCGAACCAATGGGTCAAACGAACTCTCCTCGCGAGAGTCCGAAATATCATGAGGATAAACGTTCAAGACCGCTGCCCATAGCCCCAAGATTGGCGGGCTAGCTAAGTTGCCATCCGAGCCAAAAACTGACAGTGCACGCCTAGCATCTTTTTCCTCCTTTGAATAACGCGCTCCGACGGTCAGATTCAGTTGATCGGTAATGTCATAATCTCCTTGCGCAAAAACTGACCAGCGATCGGAGCTCTGTTCATACTGTCTTGCCCACCGAGTCCCATTTACCAACGAGACCGGCGGCCCAGCGAGTACAAAGAAGCTCCCTAGCGGAACACCATCAGTTACGTGGATATCCTCCGTCTGGAAGAAAAGTCCTCCGATGTAATCAAATCGCTCGCCGCCGGGTGACGCAATGCGAAACTCTTGAGAAAACTGCTCAAAGTCCTCCGTTTGGTTGGTGCCATCCAGAATGAGGTTTCTAGTATAGTCCACGTCCAAGACCTCGGTGCTATCATATTCAACGTAAGCTGATACAGAAGTTACTGAGTGACCGTTCCAGTCATTCTCGGCCGTCAAGACAAACGTTTGCATCTTGTTGTTAGAAAACACATCACCACTTGCACGCACCCAGTTCTCTTCAAGCTCAACTCCGATGGGTCCCGCAAAAACCAAACCAAACTGCCCCTGCGGATTTAAGTTCTCCATTGAGTAGCCCAGGCTGTCGAAGTCTGCCGTCTCCACTTTAAAATTTATTTGGAGATCCTCACCATCGTCCCATGCCAGTTGGGCGCGCACATAACTCTCCTCCCTTTGAGGTTCCAAGCGCTGCAGCTGAGTGTTGTTTACCCAGCCATCCATATCTCGATAGGAGACGGTTAGTCGTCCTCTTAATGAATCTGACAAAGGTCCCGAAACAACCCCCAGCACTTGCGATTCCTCATGTTCAGATTCATAAGATACAGAAATTTTGCCTTCAAACTCATCAGTTGGCTTGGCAGATATAACACTGATAGCGCCTGCTATGGCGTTTTTTCCAAAGATAGTCGGTTGGGGGCCGCGAAGAACCTCAACGCGCTCGAGATCCACCAGTGGCGTCCTAACAAGCTGAGCTCTGCCATATGGGACCCCATCGAAGTACATGGCAACAGACTGCTCGAAGCCCTTGTTGTTACCCGTAGTTACCCCCCGCACTTGAATTGTGGAATCGATAGCCCCCTCAAAAATATTGACATTTGGCATCGATTGGGAGAGAGTTGCCAAACTATCAATACTCCTGTTGTCCAGCGTTTCACCAGTTACCGCAGAAATAGAAATCGGAACCTCACTTAGAGACTCGGCACGTTTCTGCGCAGTCACGACAATTTCTTCCAACGACTGCGCTGAAAGAATATTCGCGTAGTTCATTGCGACTCCGAACAAAGCAATTAGGATTTTAACTTTGACAGACATAATGTATCCCCCTCATGTGACTTAAACATTTCCCTCAAAACTATTTAGGCATATATTGCACTATTTAAGTGCTCTCGCACAACCTGGACTATAGCATATCTCGCTGAGTAAGCGCAGTTGACGACGCTACACACTAATTTTTCTTTGCAGTTCTTGTCGATCGATTTTATTCATTACGTTTCTAGGCAAGGCATTTATAATCTTTAGTCTTTCAGGCCACTTATATTTCGCAACTCCAAATGTACCTAAAAATTCACGCAGCTGATCAATTGAGAATGTTTGCCCCTCATGCAGAACAACAAAGGCACCTATCCTTTCTCCCAAAATAGGGTCAGGGTAGCTTGCAACGGCTGCCTCTAGAATTGATGGGTGCCGACTCAAAATCTCATCTAGTTCTTCTGGCGAGATGTTGACTCCGCCACGAATAATCAGGGACTTTAGTCGGCCAACGAAACGATAATATTGATTCTCTTGTCCCACGATCTCGAAGAGGTCGCCCGAACGAAAATAACCATCGGAAGCAAAAGCCTCTTTATTATCTTCTGGTGAGTTATAGTAACCGTCAAATACCGTCGGACCTTTAAGCAGGCACTCGCCGATTTGACCTTGATGGACTATCTCCTCTCCTGAATTGATGTCTATAAGTTTAGTGCTAATCTGTCTTGCAACTCTATTATCCCATTTGAATTCGGAGCGTCCAAAACGAGGAAAAAAGGTGGCTCGATCTTCCGGCTCAGGTACATCAAAAGGATCTGACAACAAACTCATTCCTTCGTTCGAACCAAAAATATTAACCACTTCGATACCAAATTCCGACTTGAATCCGGCTATCATTGCCGGAGCCAGTGGTGCACTCCCAGAACCGACTATAATGAGATGCGACAAATCAAAGTTGCTATTGACATGATCCTTAGCATGAAGCAACTGAGCCAACACGGCTGGCGGAAAAACAGTGTATTGGACTTGCTCTTCTTGAATTTGTGAGAGCAATATTTCGGCATCAAATGGATGGTGGAGAATCATTTTTGCACCCAACTTCAGCCAGTAAAAGAGGAATCCACCAATTGCAGCCATATTGATAAATGGAAAAGGATTTAACATTATTGCCCCCTCACGCAATCTAATGGCATCCTCACTGGCAAGCGTAGAAGACAACCAATGATTATAACTGCGCGGTACTCCCTTAGAACGGCCTGTAGTGCCCGACGTCCAGCAGATGGTAAAAATGTCATTAGCATCTACTCTTAAACCTTTTAGATAGGATTTAAAATTTGTTTGATCGGCCGTTTCCTCTGAGATCCAACTTCCCCCAGCTAGAATTAATTTCTTGCATTCTTTGCGAAAACATTCTGATTTCAGTTTGCCAAAACCCTCACCCCTGAATTCTTCAAAAGCTACGTAAGCATCAGGTTTAAGAATCTCATCAATATGTGCTAGTTCAAATTTATCATACTGCATCGCGACAGGACTTAAGATAACGCCCAATTTACTTGCGGAAAAATAGGCGAGCACTATCTCCGCCACATTCGGCATTTGGACAACAACTTTATGACCTTGCCTTAATCCTAATTCATACAGTAAATGCGCCAACATATCAGAAAGCTTATCTATTGCTCGAAAAGATAGTCTTAGAGGGACCCCTCCAACCATGTAGGTTCTGTTAGGCGGGTCGATAAGCGCCTCCTGATCAGGATTCTCCTCTAAGTTTTTTCGCAGTATTGATATTAAAGTGTCACTACCCCACCAGCCACGTTCCTGATAACGTAAAATTTTGTCTTTTGGCGTTGTCTGCAAACTTTGCTCCATTTAAAAGCTAACTATTATGATTTATCGTGTTAAATGAATATAAAATCGGTTAAATTTTTTTCTACAAGACCGCTTATTAGTCCAAAAGCCCCTCCATTTGAGCCCAACGTCTTGAAAGTTTCATACCCTCCTCCAATGACATTTCTGGTCGCCAGCCCAATAGGTTCTCGGCTTTAGAGATGCTAAACCAGCTCTTGGTACTCAACTGCATAATGGTGGCTCGCGATGCTTCATTAATACCACCCGACAACTTCGCTATCTTGGTGGCTGCCGATGCACCGAGCAAAGCCAAAGGGGTCGGAATTGAAAAAGGACCGCGTTTATCCATCCACTTAAAATGGTGGCTAAAAAATTCTTTGGTTAAAATATAACCCGGACAGGACAGGTTAAAGATTTCACCTGCTGCAGCGTCGTGTTCAACTGCTAGTGCGATACCTGATACTAAATCATCGATATAAATGGGTCGAAAATATCCCCGTCCATAGCTTGGTAATATAAATTGGCGTTTTCTGATTGCTTCAATCGGAAGCACTACCCATGGTCGACTTCCAGGCCCATAAACGTCTCCCGGCCGAATGATGACTGTCTCCATTGAACTGTTGGAAGTGCTGGAGAGAACCGCATGCTCTGCTGCAAGCTTGGTCAACACATAACTTCCGCCATCGCCATGAACTGGTTGTGTTTCGTCTAGCTCCCCGCTGGCCGAGTTTCCATAAACAACAATTGACGAAATATGAATAAATCGCCTAACACCACAGTTCACAGAAGCATCAGCCAATCGTTTTGTTGCCAACACATTCGCTTTCCACATATCAGCGTCTGACGCCGCATTAGAAACCAATGCCGCCGCATGTATTAAAACGTCACATTCATCCAGAGCCGTCAAAAAACTCCCAGGCTCAGATATGTCCGCAGAAATAATATTTGCGGCACCCCCAACCAAATCAACGCCAACCGGTGACATGCCATGTGCCTCAAAGTGACGTATCAGAGCACCGCCAATAAAACCATTTGCACCAGTAATTAGCACCTTAATTCGTTGTGACTTTGTCATGGTCAACGCCTTTTCAGATCATTCAAATGCTTTCATATTGGCCCTGTAGAAGCGCCCTAGGGCGGAAACCAAAGCGCCCTTTGGCAGCAGATTCGCTGCAACGGCAGCAATTCGATTTGAGATCCCAGGGATTACCATGTCTCTACCAGCAAAGCAGCTAGCTATGCCCTCTTCAGCGACCTGTCTGGGCGACTGCATCATAGTTACAGGAATCGCGAGCTTTGCTCCCTGCTCGGGATTATCCATCATCTTCGTGGCTGTGTATCCAGGACACAGAGTCGTAATTGTTACATTAGCTGCCTGAGCTTTCATCTCGTTATGAAGAGCACGACCGAATGACAACACGTAGGCCTTTGTTGCCGCATAAACATTTTGGTTGGGGATAGGCATTAGTCCCGCCAGGGAGGCGACATTGAGTATATGACCTGACTTTCTCTCAGCCATGTCGTTAGCAAAAAGATGCGTGAGGGCAGTGAGGTTCATCATGTTAACCATCATCATGCTTTCTTGTTTGGTCAGATCAATGTCTGTAAAAAAACCATTCTGCAACACACCTGCATTGTTAATTAGAAAATCGACCTGAAGCCCCATTTTTGAGATCGAATCAAATAAGTCACGAGCGGCTTGTGGTTTTGATAGGTCGTGACTTATAGAGTTGCATTTGATGCCAAACCTTTCTTGAAGTCGATTGGCAAGATCCTCCAATCTATTTTTTCGCCTAGCGACCAAGATTTGATTATAACCTCGTTCCGCGAGAACATTGCAAAATTCTGCACCTATCCCATCTGAGGCCCCGGTTACAAGAGCAGTTGGCATTATTTTTTTCCTCACGGACTATTCTTCAAAATCCACATAAATCGGTGACGACCAAGCTCTTTGACTGGCCATTTGAAGACAATCATCATTGGAATCCATCCGATAATCCCCAAAGCACATATCCGACTTTATGGCTTGACCATTTGAATCGAAGTCTACCCTCAAGTTCCCTCCGTTAATAGTAGGAACTGGTTCCTCGAT
>CAJWMT010000040.1:0-20061 GCA_913044275.1 uncultured Cellvibrionales bacterium | reverse complement strand
TATGTCTTTCCAAAAACTTCGTCATGACATCCTTATAGGGAGCAAGAGATGGGCTCTGATTCATCTGCATTTCTAGCATCTGATTGCTAGATCTTTGCAACACAACCCTAATATGGGCTTCCATATTTGTAAGCAGTTTTTCAGCCTCTTCTGTCAAAGTCTCATCGGCGTTGCACCCTAATGCTGTAAAAAAAATGCTCCAAAAAAGAAAAAATCTCATCATTTAGATTACCTCGGTATTACCGTAAATCATACTTTCTGCAATAGTCTACACGATCCCTCGCAACAGCATGAATCAAATTTAAAAAATATTATGAGTGGTGCAGAAATAATGACACATTAATCTCCTTAATGTTTTAGATCCCAAATGGCTATAAAAATTATGAGGTATTAGATAAATAATGCAGTGAGGGCAATGACTGCAATCCGTTGCTATTAAGTGATCAGTTGTAACTTCGATTCAGTACTTTTAAGCAAAACATTGAGTGCCTGAGGAAAGGCTTCCAAAAAATCGAGATTCTTATGCTAGAAAATCTAATGGGCCTAACTAACTGAGAAAGGTTTTAAAAATCATTCGAATTGAAATCAAGAATAGACAGAAACCAAATAATAACCTTAATTGCCGCTGCTCGAGCCTATGAGCTTCCGCGGCACCCATTGAAGCAGCTAACACGGTCACGGGTGCCATGAAAACCAATGCGATAAGATTAATATAACCCAAACTAGCTATTGGCATTCGATCGTCACCCCAACCAGATATAACGAAAGATAATGCTCCAGGTAAACTTATAAGCAAACCAAACGCTGCCGCTGTGCCCACCGCACGATGAATAGATCTATCCATCATCGTAAGGATTGGTACGCTGAACGTCCCCCCTCCAATGCCCAGCATGCTTGAAAAACCTCCAAGTCCAAAAGGCACTGCTATGCCAAGGGACGGGCTACTAATTCGCTTAAAAAAAATAATCTTTTGGTTCGGCAACAACATGTTCATGGCAACAAAAAATGTCATCATCCCGAAGCCTAATGACAAAATAGAACCTTTAAGCTGGCTGGCAGCTACAACGCCGATTATAGAACCTAAAAGAATTGTCGGGCCCCACAACCTGACTATATCGAGATCCACAGAATCTCTCTTATGATGCGCCAAGGAGGAGGAAATCGACGTTGGAACAATAATGGCGAGGGACGTTGCCACCGCGGCATGCATGCTTACATCGGATTCAACACCAACTAGTGAAAACAAGAGATCCAGGGCAGGCACATAAACGATACCACCACCAACTCCCAACATACCTGCTAAAGCTCCGCCGAGAGCTCCAGAAATGACCATTAGGATTAGCAATGGAACCCATTGCAGCAAACATTCCATATTTTTGTGTTCTCTGTATCCTCATCTCATCGATTAAAATCGAATATAAAGAGCATTTGTTATGATGTCGTTGTCATATCTCTTCATTAAATAAACCGGAGATATTTTTACTCTTTTGGTTTAAAAAAGAAAATTTACTCTAGATAAGTTATAGTAGTCGTGCAGAAAAAATCATTTTCACAAAAAAAATCCAATGAAAGAAAGACTTTTTAAAAATCTGTGACGATTGATCCTGCATAGCTGACCTATTTTAATTGGCTTACTTTTTTGCGATCGCAACTATTACTGAACCAAGAACAACCATTATCGCGCCTACTATAGTCAAGAGATACATGGGTTCGATATGAACGCCTTCCATGGGAAAAATCTGAACTATAGTTGATGTAATTACAGGAGTCAGGGCCATAATTGCGCTGACTCTTGAAGCCTCAGTATGCGCAAGTGCCTCTGTAAAACTTCCATATGCTATAAGCGTATTCAAACCACAAAATACCAATAACCCCCAAAAAAACGTGTTGAGGTGTAGCAAGGTGGAAAATTCTGATTTAATTAAAAATAACCCAGCGCCAATCCAGTAAATTATGATCAAGGTCTCCTCGGAGCTAAATTCGCTCATAAGAAACTTTTGAATAATGGCATAACCCGCCCAAAACAGAGCACTTATCGCTACCATAAGCATACCCTCACCATAGTCGCTGAAGGAAACGAAAAGATCTTCAACTCGATGCATGAAATATAAAATCAAACCTGTTATGAAGATTGCAGCTCCAATCCATTGAAACACAGAAAACTGCTCTTTGAATACCCGTATTCCGGCTAAAAGAAAAAGCATAGGAGCAAGTTGAATAATGACCTCAGTAGCTTCAGATGTAGTTCTTTCCAACCCATATATAAATAGTCCATAATTTGCTGCGAGTAGAGTTCCAGCAGATAAAAATTTCATTATTCGCGTGGTGCAATTTAATTTCGATATGCTTGGCAATCTGCCTTGGATAGATAAATAGATAGTTAAAATAGCTGCAGCCAGGAAAAAACGGAAAAAAGTAATAGTAATTGGATCGAGTACTTGCATGAGCTGAACCAATGCAATTGGTAATATAGCCCACATAATCGTGGCGACAAATGCCAAAGATAATCCAAAATTCTGTCGGCCAGACAGGGCACTCATCAATCAGTTACTCCCTTGGTAGATGCACATACCCAACCTCATTTCTTTTGGAGTCCATTCGTGTAGGAGCCCCTCGGCCAAGACTCCTTGCAACGCCCGAATGTTAAATTGGCTACGACCTTTGGGTGGTTTAATTTTAGAGTGCCTAATCATGGACCCAGGGAACCCCGTCAGCCCACTCACTCCACTTAGCCAATCCATCATTGAAGGCGGATAGTGGCAAAATTGCACTACTGCAATTCACATGAAGACTAGGCTGCCAAGCTTGAATAAACTCCGACAGATTATCAGTAAAAGTTGATGGAAAGACGCACACCATCTCTTTATCGTGATCGCCGCTATTGAATACACTGCCAGGTCTGGCAAACACCGCCGTCATGATGATTACACTGCAATCTTTGCAAAATATTCTACCCAGCCCACCGATATGAGGATGGACATCCAATGACTGGAAATTCGGGTTACCTATTCCCATTTTCGCGGGCCTAAGTTTTTCATATCCCTTCGTAATTGTGAGTTCGTATTCCCCCTTCCTAAGGCGACCAGTTTTAGGGCAGAAGTTCGAGGTCTCGACAAAAAGCATTTGGTAGAGCGGAGCCGAATGCGCTCGGCGGCAAGCCTGACAGTGACAGAACCCCGAAAACAGGGGGGATTCAGTGACGATGCGAATCTCCACGGCGCCGCACAGACAAATCGACGTCGCTTCACTTTTTGTTCCACTTGGATAAAACTTTGCTGCGAGTATGGGATCAACCCCTCCCCCTGTTTTGTAATTATCCATATCAGCAATTTCTATGAGAATTCTAGCGTCTTATTCCATAAGCTCTGCAATTCCAGGTAGAGCTTGATTATGCTTAGACGTGTAGCGTTTGAAAGTGTTAATATAAAGATTATCAATTTCCGAGAATTTCGGGAAAGCATCGGTAAACCCAGGATGTTCCGGCTCTATGGCTATCTTTGCCGCACTAATAAAATGCGCAAGAAAAAGGCGAGGGTCCTCCAATCCGACTGAGATACGCATCGTCGTTTTCCGTATACCAGCTTCCAACAAGGCTGCGTCAGATAATTCCGAGTGAGTTGTCATAGCAGGGCAAAGTGCCAGAGAATTTGTTTGCCCAATGCTGACCTGCAACCCTATCGCAGGTTCCAAAGAGTCGGAGAAGCGCTTGAAAACGGCAGAACTTATCGAAGATTCCGCATCAGAGGACTCCATGTCGATTGTAAATAGAGGCGCTGGCAGCCCGAGGTACATGTGATTTTCCAATAGAGCATGGTTCGTATTCTCTTTCAAAACAGGGCAGGACACATTGATATTTGGATGGGCAGCAAGCACATGGGCTAGAACAACCGTGTTAATTGCTTTCTGCAAAACACGCATCTCATAAGTCTTCATTCCATTTAAAACTTCAAATGCCTTGTCAGCATCGAGAAAACCACCTTTAATATAGTACACATTCCAAAACATGCTTTCGTCCCATTTCACCCGACGTTTGCTCCCATCCGGCCATGTCGCCTCAATACTGCTGTTCTTGGGGACAAACATGTCCTCATTGCGACCAATTACAACTCCCGCAGTAGTTGTGCCTGTTCCAGCCAAATCTTTAGTATATGAGTGCAATACAAAATCTGGCCTGTCCATGCGGTCTGAAATCTTTAGAAGGGGCTGCAGAAAAGGTGTTCCTACCGTTGGGTCCACGATAACCCTATGGCCCCGCTCGTGAGCATGTCTGCAAATCCCGGGCACATCAAGCACATAGCCGTGGGGATTACATGGGCTTTCAAGATAGATAAAAATTTTAGCCCCATTTTTCACTCTGTCAGCATACTGCGCTGCGACTCTGCCCAGGGCGTCCGAAAAACTTTGACAGTCATAGCCATCGAACCATTCGAGTGCCACGCCCAACTTCGATTCTTTAGCAAACCAATCATGTAGTAATTGATATGTTCCACCATAGATATTTCGAGAAGAGAGAATAATATCGTCTCGACTCAAAAGATGACTCATTACCCCGTCAATCGCAGCCATTCCAGAATTGAAGTTCCAAGCCATGTATTGATTAGATTCTGCCCCACATTCAAGATCGATTATATGGTTGGCCAGGCTTATTGAGGTCGGGTTTAACAATCTAGAGTAAATATCATGCAAGGGTTCTCTGCCGCAGAAAGCATCCTCTACCCACTCGGTGCAAGCGAACAAATAGGTGGCTGTCCTTGTTATGACAGGCGTCGAAGAAAAGATTGCTGCCACATTGTCGAAGAGCGGGTAAGCACCCTTTGATGCAAATCCAGGATTATCGGTTGTAATTGACTGATAAGATGCACGCAAGGGATTCTGCAAAGTGTCTAATACTTTGGCCAACTGGAAACTGATGAAACGCTTGGCGTTGAACCAAGCTATTCGATCAGTGCGATCGATATGAGCAAGTCCATCAAACGTAATTTTTCCCAAGTCATGGGCTGCTATATTTACATCATAAAGATTATGCGCGAGCTGTATAAGAGCGCGACCAAAATCTGTCTCCGGGTCTATGCCAAAATGACGAGCTTGCTCTAAAGCAAGCTCGCCAGCACCACTAGAAGATGTTGTGTTCCTGAGCGGACTCAATTGACGTCTTGGATCGAATTCCATAGATAATTCCCTTTTTTTCGTTGACTGGACTACTGACTAGCGGCGGATCGGAAAGTTTGATACTAGCAAGGTTTTATCGGTCCCTTGGCCAGTCGCCGCCGACACTCTGGTCATCTGTTCTGCAAAGAGTCGTGCAATAGAGATACGACTCCGTGAAGCGCTCCAGTTTTTTTATCCATTGCTCAACTCTGATTCAGGAAATGAGCTTGGCCCTTTGCGCACCCGTTTGCCGTTTACTGTTTTATTGTAAACCGCAACATATATACGAATGAAAATAGTGTGCGGGGGTATCGAGCCTAGAACGCGTGCCGCGGCATTCTATCTAAAGCACTGATCGTATTAAAGGCCTGAATGTTTATTTCTTGTCTACATGGAAGATCCATAGACTTTACCAAGTTGAAAATTTGGTCAAAAATCAACTTCACTTGTCCTGCCATTTCGGATTACGCTTTTCAACAAATGCTCGTATACCCTCTTCAGCATCATATGTTAGGATATTGTCGACCATTACTGTGGAGGTATATTCATAGGCATCAGCGAGCGGCATGGAAGACTGAGCGTAGAATGCCTTCTTACCCATTGCCAACGTCATTGAAGACTTTTGAGCAATCCTCTCTGCCAAGGCCATAGTACCAGCGGTCAAATCCTCTAGAGGAAGAACTCTATTAACGAGACCAATTTGCTGAGCACTAACTGCACTGATCATATCTCCTGTTAATAACATTTCCATGGCGTGCTTACGACAGACATTTCGCGACAGCGCGACCATGGGAGTGGAACAAAAGAGTCCGATATTTACTCCGGGCGTTGCAAACCTTGCCGTATCCGCCGCAACGGCAAGATCACAACTTGCAACCAACTGACAACCCGCAGCAGTGGCTACACCCGCTACCTCAGCAATGATTGGCTTCGGGCTTGCTACTATTGATTTCATGACAGATGCACATGACGCAAACAGATCTTCAAAGTCAGATCTTCCTCCATCTCTGGCGGACCGAGCTATAGTGATCTCTTTTAAATCATGACCGGCGCAAAATGCTGGTCCAGTGGCAGCAATAATGATTACTCGCACCCCCTTATCCACCTCAGCATCGAGAAGCGCAATAGAAATCTCTCTCAACATTGCCTTAGATAGCGTATTTCTCTGAGATTCATCGCTAAGGATAAGCCTCAGGACACCAGATTCGGTCATACTTTTTTTTAGAAGAGCACTGTTGTTTTCCATGAAAGCCTCGAAAAGTTGAACTCGCTGTAAGTTCTCTGTGCCAAAAGCGCTTAGAGACAAATCTCAGGCCAAAAAACTGGTCTTGAGTCTAGCCTGTGAAATTAGGGGCTAATGCGCATCCAATTTATTGAAGGGAGCCTGCATCTGGCCAAATCAATGTCACATTGCTTCATTATGACCTTTCTATACACTACCCGCTCACCTCGACAGTTTCAACCGCAAGACTTTGTAATTAATCATTTTGCTGATCGGAAAAACCCTACAAGAGCTGGAGAACCGAGCCCGATTAACGCAACGATGTTAGTCCGCTCAGGACAACCGCTCTGAATAAACTGACTACAAGACATTGGGGAGCAATGCAAAAAAAATCCAACTGATGCTTACCTTCCAAAACATTTGGGCCCATGAAAGAATTGTCAGAATCTGGGAGGAAATCTGCTTGGGGAGCTTTGTGGCCTTGGTGCTTTTAAACAACATATGATTTCACAAATACAGCCACGTCTGCCGTCTTGCCAGACTATTTCTTACTTGAGCCATAAGCGATATTGATACTAATCGGGATATTGATACCTTGGGCTGGCTTTATAAAGAAACAAATTTTATCCAAGGCTTTTCTTGCGGCAATGAGCACCTACTTACCGTCAACTGTCCCGAATATCCAATAACTCCGGTCTAGGAATCACTCAGAGAATTAAGTGGACGGCCGTCTCGGCTCACTCATGCAGACAGTCTCCGTCAGAATAACCCCCATGCTTGTGTATTTAAAATTCCAGGCCCTCGCGACCGCGGGAAAATTTTTTTATTTTTTGTACTCAGCAGCCTCCTCAGACCCATCTGTGGCTGTTCCTTTCGTGTAGGAATGTGCGCCCATTCCAGCTAAATCTCCATCCTTAACTATTAAGTACTGCTCCCTAATGGGCCTATCATCAAAGAAACACTCTAGAATCTCTCTCACCCCCGCCGCATATCTTGCTTGTGCTGATAATGAGGTTCCTGAAGTATGAGGAGTCATACCATGATTTGGCATTGATCTCCACACATGGTTATTGGGAGCCGGCTGAGGAAACCAGACATCGCCGGCATATCCACTCAGTTGCCCTGATTCTAGGGCGCGAGCTATAGCATCTTTATCGCAAATTTTACCTCGAGCAGTGTTGACTATATAAGCCCCGCGCTTCATTTTGTTAATCATAACGTCATCGAAAAGATGCTCTGTTTTGGGATGCAGAGGGCAATTGATAGTAACAACATCACAAACGGAAACAAGTGATTCCACAGAGTCATGATATGAAAGATTCAACTCTGTCTCAATCTCATCAGACAGCCTATGAATGTCGAAGTAGTGAAGATGAACATCGAATGGTTTCATCTTCCGCAAAGCATCTAAACCAATTCTCCCCGCTGCTACGGTGCCAACATGCATGCCCTCGACGTCATAGGATCTCTGAACAGCATCTGCTATATTCCAGCCACCTCCTTTCACTATGGCGTGCTGATTATGATAATCTCTCACCAATGATAAAATCATCATCACAATGTGCTCTGCAACAGATCTCGAATTGCAATACGTAACTTCGACAACATCAACTTCATTATCCATAGCTGCCTGCAAATCAACATGGTCAGATCCGATGCCAGCGGTGATTGCCATCTTTAGATTTTTCGCAGAATCGAGCTTATCTTTCGTCAAATAGTATGGCCAGAACGGTTGTGATATCACTATGTCAGCGTCAACCAGCTCTCGATCTGCCGTGCAACCATCACCGTCTTTGTCCGACGTAACAACCAGGGTGTGTCCGGCATCTTCCAAAAATCTTCGGAGTCCTAGTTCACCGGAAACACATCCAAGTAATTCGCCAGGAGTAAAGTCAACTGAGCTGGGGGACGGCAATGCCATACCATCCGGATATGATTCCAGAACTGGTAAATCATTTCTAGCATAGCTCTCAGGCATTCCTGAAGTTGGGTCATCGTAGAGGACGCATAATATTTTCATTTTTTATTCCTTAAATAAAAGTCTATTAGTCTTACTGAAACAAATTAAGCTTAAAAACAGTACAGTTCAAAATTTTTGGCCAAATCTGTCCTAATGTAACGCACACAAGTGATGTTAAACAACCGGTTTCCCTGATTTTATTTCTCTATGATTTTACTATATATTTTCCTGAATGTGGTTTCTATATTAAACAGACGTCGGGGACACGTAAAGTGCATTGGTATGGACCTGCACAACAACTGCATGAGATTTGAGGAATCAGAAACATAAAGCCAATACACTCTGGCTTAAGAATCAGTCTACGAGCGCCTAAGCTGACTGCAATTATGATATGGCCACCTTAAGATACTAGTTTTCAGTGCAGTTCAGGCGTAGTGCAAAAAAATTGAATTACCTCTAAAAGATCATACGAGAGAGGGCGATTTGAAGCACCACAACATTAGCCCTTGTGGTTTTGAGAACGCCACGCAGCAAACGCAGAATCGAACATAACATTAATCGTTAGAGAAGGTGTAAAATGCATTATCAGGCGGAATGGTATCAAAAAATTGGGGTCTTTCCATCACAGCAGGGCCAACGCGGATCGGAAAACTTGTTGAGCTCACTGCGACCAACTAATGATGAAATTTAGAAACATCCGCTATAGCTCTATGACCTCTCTCCAATCTGCTAGGGTAAAGTATTTCCTCTTCAAAAATCGGTTATAGCTAATCGCAAAAAAAATTATGAATAACGCTCCAACTGCAACTGGCATTATCACAAAGCCTATCCCTTTTTCTCCAATAATGGCAATGATAGGATTCGCTCCTGCAGGCGGATGAACCGTGTTTGTAACCATCATTATATATACTGCAAGTCCAACTGCTAAACCTAAGCTAAGCGCGGAAAATCCAAATATTGATGAAATAAGGACTCCGGCTAAAGCAGAAAAGATGTGACCGAAAAGGATATTTCTTGGATGGGCTAATGGGCTAACATGAACAGACATAGTTAGAACCATGCTCGCACCGAATGGTGGTATCAGCCATAAGCTGCTCTGGTCCAAGAGGTGGAGGTATGCTAGTGCTGTGATGCACAAAAACGCTCCAAAGGCAGAAAGGACGCTATTTTTCATCTTGCAGTTGTTAACCCATTTTTAGCATAAGTATAATTCATTCAGCTCTTGTTGTGGGCAAATCGTTACAACACTGGTGCGAGTCTTAGCGCCTTCGAGCATGAAGATGCCGTTTGCGGACATAATATCTTTTTAGCTTGATTTGGGATATAAATGCTTGCGCAGTCAGCATAAAAGAAATTAAAAATCAGCGACTGGCTTTTGGAAAAATTTAGCCAACCTTTCCACTCAATCGTGGTTTTGAGATGAAAGCACAAAAACGTAAGTCAAGCATAGATTAATCTAGAACCAGCGCAATTTGATACTCTTGCCGGTCACAGCAGCTGTGCCTCCAATCCTTTGTATTCACTCCATTCTCTTAGGATGCCAGAAAGTAGTTCTTAATTGAAATGAAACAACATGATTCCATCAATCTATGATGCCATATCCTAATGGGTTCAAGGCGATGCGATCTTGATGTTGATAAACTGCCAAGCGGTCAAAATATCCATCATATAATCTGTATAAGCGAAAGCGAGCCCTCTTGGACTTCACGGATCCAGTGGACTTTGATCAGGCTTTCGGAAAAGTTGGAGTGACGCAATGATCCATTCATCCTGTGGCAGTGATTACCGGGAGAGAACGGTAATTTTCCCACCGAATTTTTTTCCGGAATAAATGTTTTTTAACGCTTTAAAAAAGCTCAGAAAAAAACATGACACCAAAGCGCAAGAAAACGTGAGTATATGCCAAAGCTAGTTTTCCCTGACCGCATCCCGCAGATAAAAGGAAAGATTAGGAACACCCTTCAAATTTTTTCTTGCTTGGGCAATCATTTTTTTGGAAATATCAATCCCTTTGACCATTGCCCCGGCACGAGCAAAGAACAAACCAGTTGAACCACAACCAAGGTCTCATATGAGGTCCTAAAGGCTGGCATTCAGCGCACTCACTGCCATATCGGGAAAAGGTTGCACCAAACACTGTTGATATAATTTACGATGCTTTTATGGCCATCGCCGAGCCTATCATTCCAAAGTTCTTCCTGCTCAATATTATGTCTGTCTTTCATATTCTGTGACGCCAAAGCTTAGAGTGGCGCTAAACTCACACAGCTATTAGAATAAAAATTGAATAAAAATTGAATAAAAATACTTATGTCGATAACTGAGCTTTTTGCCCTGTATCTTTTGGAACAAGCAGGTGCAAAAATCTCACCTCACAAACCGAATCATAATGTCGGCAAGTATATTCAAAGTCGAATTGGGTTAAAACCGAGTCAATGCGAGATTCCTCTTCTCCGCTGCGTCCCAATCATTCCTCAATGTGCGGGCCACCAGCAAAAAACACATAATTGACGGAAGAAACCAGCAACAGGTTACCGTCATCGCATAGCGAATCGATTCAAGTTCCGAATAATCTCTTTCCATGAAAACATCCATCAACCATCCAGAAAACGTGGGGCCTCCGCCTAATGCAATCATATTTAGGATAAAAAAGAATAAAGCAGTGGACATCGCTCGCATGTTTATAGGTGCTAAGGTCTGAGCAATTGCAAAACTAGGCCCGAGATAGATCCCCAGAAAAAGCAAAAAAGCTGTCGTGAGTATCAGATGAAACCATATTGTTGGCACCCAAAAGCTAAGAACACCGATTGGCAGGTTTAATGCAATTGCAATTGCAGGTAACCACCCGTATGCGCGAATGTCCATACCACCCCAATAATCAGTAAGTCTTGCTCCGAAATAAGCCCCTCCAGCGTAAGTTGTACCGTTGATTATGCCCAAAAGGATTACTAAGTTTTGAAAATTGAAATTCGCATCAAGTAAGACCAGATACTTAGTTTGAAATGCGGCAAATGAATAAGAAACAAATGAACCAAAGGCAATGCCAAGACACATTGACCACCAAGCAGGGATCCTCATTAGTGTTTTAAGTGACTCATTAAAAGAGGGTTTCGTGACCTCATCATAATTTTGGAGCTCCATTGCCCCTCTTGTTGGCTCCCGTAATACGAGGCGAACTATCACTGCTAGGCCGACACCAACCACACCGAGAATAATGAAGATACGCCGCCAATTGACTGTCTCATCAGTGGCACCGACCAACCATGCCGTGGCAAAATAAGCCGCCATAATTCCAAAAGGGATTCCCATCGCATAAACACCCAATGCCCCAGCACGTTCCTCTTTAGGGTACAAGTCAGATATTATTGAATGCGACGGTGGGCTTCCTCCTGCCTCGCCAATTCCAACACCCATCCTTGCCAGACCAATCTGCAAAAAATTACCGGCCAAGCCTGTCAAAGCAGTAAAGGCACTCCATGTCGCCAGCGCAATCGAAAGTATATTGACGCGATTGTATCGATCGGCCAACCAAGCTATCGGAATAGCAACAACTGTATAAAATGTGGCAAAGGCAAGTCCTATGAGCAAACCCAGCTGTGTGTTTGTCAGTTCCAAATCCGCTTGGATAAAAGGTGCTAAAATTCCAACAATTTGCCGATCAATAAAATTAAACCCATAAACCACAGTCAACAGCATAAGCGCTAGGGATCGGTACCGCTTGCTTGGTGAGGCTTGGTGAGTCATCTGAGCTCCCGTTTTAATTTCTCGCCCTAATGGGAATCATATTCAGTTCAAATAAAGCATTAGGCCGATTTAAAAGTTCAGCACCCTGAAAAATCTAGGCTATCAAAATTTGAACAGTTCTTCGCTGACCCTTGGCTTAAACGGTCCATTTTTAATAAGTGCGTGATTTTCACATCTGACATAGTATTCACAGACGCTTCTTTTCAAGCGACCAATGAGGCAAGGACGCTGCGTTTGCCCTCAAATGGATGCCGACCATGCATCACAAGAAAGTTATCCAGTAATGCAACGTCACCCGCTTGCCACGAAATATTGAAAGTCAAATCATCCGCAATCCTCGATACAATTGTCATATCATCGTCGCTAATAATCGAGTCATCACCGAAGCATATAGACTTTCCTGCGACAGCTGTGCTGTGCTTCCAACCTCTGTAAGCAGCAATCAGCTGATTGAAAAATACTCTGCGACCATCCGTTAGAACCTTTATTGCCGGCAATACAGGCGTAGTAATGTTGAGAGCTCCATCAGACTCCCAATGCCATGTATAATTCAATTTTTTGAGTTTCGATTCAGCATCTTCAGTATTATTAACGCTCAACGTATTGCGCCAACTGCGGCCTTGACCCGATAGCAAGTTGTTATCTGACGGCATAATCTGAGAGTAGCGAACGCCTTTCTCCTCACAGGTTTCTATGAATTTGGGAAGCTCTCGTTGCAAGTGTAATAACAGTATATCCGAGCGACAGACCGGGGTAGCACCCCCAACATCGGATGCCCGTTCACAGAAAAAAAATAATTTTGAAGGATAAATCGGCGTTTGTGCCATCTCATGATGAAGAAAAATTGATAACGATGACGGGGCTTCGTTAGCAGTAAATACCAGTTCGGTAAGATTGCGTCTGACCGCGTTGGAAAGTGATTCATTGTAAGTAAAGCTCGGCCAGAAAAATGCTCTAATAAATCTGTCAAAATCTTGATCATTTACAATGCTCAACCCTCTAAACAAAATAGCTCCACTGGAATGCAGCTCGGCTTCCATCTCCTGCTTGTGTCGCCCGATCCAGTCCTCCAGAGCAAATATTTCAGCTTTGCTCTCCAACGCATAAACGATCGGGAAGGGGACATCCTGATAGTTTTGTTGGCGATCAATGTTGATCTTCCTCATCGCAATGTTAGTCCATTGGTGCGCTGTTTTCTTCAGTCATAAATCGAGTGAAACCTTCCAAAAGCCGCCTCACAAAATATGCCTGGGTCATTAAAACGGCGGTTCTTATTCAGGGCTGATATGGCATTCATCTCTTCTTCGTCTAAACTGAATCCAGCAATCGAAAAATTTTCGTACAAACGTTTTTGTTTGGAACTCTTGGGGATTACGGCAACCCCTCGTTGGATTCCCCAGCGCAATATCACCTGAGCAGGGGTTACTCCTGCCCTTTGAGCAGCATTAATAACGACTGATTCCATTAACACAGAATCCTCCGCTTTCGCCATTGCCAAAGCCTCATATGAAAGGGAGCCTAGCGGAGAAAAAGCCGTTACAGACATGCCATAGGATCGTGCTGTTCGAATAAGAGACTCTTGCGTTAGGTAAGGATGTGATTCTATCTGCAACACGGCTGGTGGAGTCTTTGCGTAAGTCATAAGATCATGCAGAAGGGCAGAACTATAATTGCACACGCCAATATGTCTGACCAATTTGAGTTCAACCAAAGATTCCATCGCGCCCCAGGTCTCGCTTAGAGGTACCGCATCAGTTTTCATAATCGGTAACGATTCACCATCCGGATGCAGCCATTCGGGCGGATAACGAACACTAAAATCAACATACTTTAAAGCAATTGGAAAATGAATAAGGTACAAATCCAAATAATCGAGTCCAAGATCGGTCAAAGACTTTTTACAAGCTGGTGTTACGTGTTCTCTCCTGTGAAATGTGTTCCATAATTTAGACGTGATCCATAGATCCTCTCGGCCACAAAGACCATCACCAATTGCACGGGCTATTCCTTCACCAACTTTGTGTTCGTTGCCATAATCGGCCGCACTATCTATGTGTCGATAGCCAATTTTAATGGCGTTGTAGACGCTTTCGGCTGTCTCTTCATGCCCCAACTTCCATAAACCCAGACCTACGGCAGGCATCTTTTCTCCTGCTACATTAACAACTTGCATCATCACAAATCCATTTCATTCCAAATACTTCGATAAGTTATTGTCAGACATAAAATTCGGGATATCCACAACCTGCCTGGTCAGAATAGAAGTTTGTGCTGCGCTGGCGACTATCATCGACCAGAGGCCCTGCAAAGGTGTGGCTGATTGCACACGTTTACCTCGGAGCTGATCAAAAAAAGCGAGATGTTCGAAGAAAGTGGCTCCATGATGTCCGCTTCTCTGAATATCTGACGCATAACCCACATCAATCCGCTTAGATCCATAAGGGTCACCTTGCCCTATAACAACAGTCGCTTTCGACAGGGTTGTATCATTAGGATTGGTTGTCTCAGACGCCCTAAGTGATCCCTTATCGCCTACCAAAACCAATTCTTCTGTAAATTCATTACAAAACATGTTCAAAGAAAAGTTGGCTCTAAGCCCGTTTTTATAGTCAATGATAACAAATGCGTGGTCATCTATATCCGCCGGCAAGCCCTCATATTTAAAATCCAGAAAGTTTACTGACTGACCTCCTGAGGCGTAAACCCTGATGGGAGTCGATTCTGCTAAAAGATTGATCAAATCGAAATAGTGACAACATTTTTCGACAAGAGTGCCCCCACTTTTCTTATTGAATTTGTTCCACTGTTTAACTTTATCAAGAAACGGCGGCCGATACTCGCTAATGCTGATCGTTTTAATTTCCCCTAATGATAAGCGTGTTTTGGCCTCATGAAAGGCTTCTACGTACTGTGCCTTGTAACGATACTGAAGGCCAACTTGAATGAAGGAACTGTAAGACTCGCTTGCCTCAACAATTGCTGCCGCATCGCTCAATGTAGTCGCCATGGGCTTCTCCAGCAAAATCGGCTTCCCAGACTGCATCGCAACCTCGAGGACCTCGAAGTGGGTATGATTCGGAGTGCAGATAATTAAGGCATCAGCGTCGGGGTCATTACAAGCTGCTTCCAGCCCTGAATAACGCACAAGCGATTGTGCGCTATAAACTCTTGAGTATGCTTCCGCAGCGTCCATGCTTTCGAGCTCGGTATCGTAGATTCCATGCACCATCATTCTTCCGAGCAAAGAAGCAACATACATGTGTTCTTGACCGATGGTACCCGTACCAATAATAACCAACTTTTTGGATTCAACAGGTCTCTTTAGAAGATATCGATCAGAATCTGATAGATGCTGATGACCCGGCGACCGCTCATAAAACCTAAGCCTCAAACTGCTCATCGAAGGGTATCCATCTGATGAGCCTTCTCAACCCTTATCAAAGTCAATTTTTCTTCATTGGACATGTCTGGCCACCAGGAATCAATGAATGTTCGCATTTAACAATTCCACCTCAAAGACTAGCGTCGCGTTAGGGCCAATGGGTCCCTGTCCCCCCGATCCATAGGCTAAATTTGCTGGTATAAAAAGTTCCCATTTAGAGCCTTCTGGCATCATCTTTAGCGCTTCTCTCCATCCAGTTATCACTTGCCTGACACCAAACTGCGCAGGTATACCCCGCTTGATTGAACTATCAAATTCTCGTCCGTCCAAAAAACGTCCTACGTAGTGAACCTCAACGGTGCTATCGTCTGAAGGGATGGATCCGTCCCCTACTTTAATTATTCGATATTGAAGACCGCTAGCAGTAGCGGCTACATCTGGTCGGCTGGCGTTTCTTTCCAAAAAAGCCAATCCCTCAGTGAGGTTGGCATGCGATCGGATCGCTAAGTCTTTCTCTTTTTTTTCCTTTGGTTCACAACCAACCAAAATGACAAGCAGCGCTGAAGCTATTAAAAAGAAATAACGCATCGGCATTAATCTCATTACCCATAATTAAAGATTACACAATATAAAATCAACAACTAGCTGGCAACCGAGAATACACAAATCAGCAGAGTAATTGGGCGAACCATTCGACATCCTAGGCACTGGATATGCACTTCATTCGGCTTAAGTTCATTAAATGTCAAACAAAAACGAAAAGGCTGTGATCCCATCTTGTGCGTCGTCGCTTATAGTTCAAGGGGAAGTTTGAAGTAGTTTTGCATAATGAAGTCTCTATGCTCAATTAGGATTGGATCGATGGCTGAAGTTATTTCTTCAGGGGTGTTCTCGAATATAGGCCTAGCCTCGGGAATCATTGGACATTGGGAATGAGGTTGAATTGCGACGAGGTTACTGAACGCGGCCCAATAAAAATCAGCAGCTGTTATCGCGTTGCCTACAATGAACCGACTTCCAATTTCGCGTTGAGCAATCAATATGTCTGCAAGTTGCCGCATGAATGCGACTATCCGTGCATCTGCCATCTCCGCATCACAGACGCGATATCCCCATTTCTTTCCCAACGGAGAGACATCTTCTCCATCCTTTGGTCGCGCAAAATCAAGCCGCCTATTCCACCCGAAACCAAGCTCACCGCAGATTTCATGGCTCAGTCCAAGGGTGAGAATTCTTTCTGCTGGCCCCTCTGGAATGAGTGGGCGCCGAGGCTCAAGTCTTTCTAGAAGAAAAAGAATATCATTCCAACGGTTCAAGGGCGGTTCATCCTTCCATGCAACAACCGGAGCAGAATTGACGCCAGCCCATTCAAGTAATTCGCGATTCTTGCCCATGGGTATTTGATGAGCTACCACAAATTTAAGCCCTTTGAACTCCATCATAGCCTTCGCCGCTACCCCCCAGGGGCTTGGCAGCTGTTTGACGATTACAATTCGCAAGCCTTGTTCCTCGATGGCGTCTCTTATATCGGCATATTGCATCGCTTTTTTCCTTCTATTAATCACACCAAAAAAAGTGGTCCGAAAATTGTTAATCGTCAATTGCTATAAAAATGCCAAACGACGGCTGCATCAACTTAGCAGGCATGACCATTTGTAGCAAATTAAATGCGCTTGTTTCATCAAAAGAAGGGAACAGCTTACTCTGCTCCACCGTTCCAAAAGGCGCAAAAAAATCATCATGGTGAATGATATATGTCCTACGCGCTTGAACAGCATGCACTGTCTCTCCAACATAATCGAAAATATAGGCTGAATCTAGCTGGGCAAAGCCACCGACACCCAAAAAAATAACATCGGCTTGCAACCCTTCGAGTTGGTCAGGAATGAAGCCAGCACTGCCCTGCACTAAAATCGAACCATCAGGGTGTTTAATATGTATCGAGTAGCAAGAACCTTGTTTCCAAGCAGTGTAGGGTGCGGGTATCTGAAAAGGCGCCCTAACCTCCCCACTTATTTTTGTATTGCTACCCAATGGGGCATGCCTCGACTCAAAAAAAGTAATTTCAAACTTTCCATAGAAATACGACTCACCCATTTTTATTATTTTAATGCTTGCTGGATCGATAAGTGAACTTCGAGCAATATTGGCGGTCGACGGTGAGCCGAGAATATCTGCTCCCGTAAATCGCGCAAGATCAGCACTATCAAGGGCATGATCATAGTGAGAATGGAGTGGCATTACAGCAGCTAGGCGCTTAATATCATGGGTGTCGATTGCGCTCTTAATGGCCGAAAGATCAGGAGCGATCCGACGCTCTAGCAAGATATCAAAAAACGATGGACGAGAAATAAAACCATCAGTCATTATTTGTGTTTCGCCATCATCAAACAGCAACGTTGCAACACCCAGCCATCTAGCGGTCAAGGTTGCGTTCGCATGAGCCGGTTTTGCATAAGGAATACCAACCTCACTCATGTCAGGCCTGCTAACCACTAACATGCAAAAACCGAAAACAACCACGAGTATTAACATGAGCAGCTTTTTCATCTTGTCAAGCACATCGCGTGCGGAATAGACAATTCAGGATGCATACTGGGATTGGCATGCAGGCAAACCAAGTGGACCACAAAGATGAATTCCTTGGGTAATTTCATAGCGTCATTCAGATATCGAGCTTTTTTTGTTCAGGCTGCCAACTGGTTAAATCGACATAAACACGCCCAACACCAAGCGCCCTTACCCACTTTGCAGCAGCGTCAAGGGTGCTCCATGTCTTCAGTTTTCCTTTCATTGTTTCTGCTGTTTTAGCTTCAGTGCCCGTGTATGCCTCTACAAAGATTGTAGAGCCTTCAGCTATGATCTTAATCTTCTTAATTGCACCAGCTTCAACGAGAGCTCTGAGGATTTTTTCGTTCATACATTAAACTAAATATTTGCCTACTGGTAGCGCAATATGATACAAACGCGGTACATTTGCAACATATTATCGGCTCATGGTAGCAACTAAGACTACAACATTAAATTTACGGATCAATCCTCTGTTGAAGGAGGCACTCAAGATCGCTGCTGACAAAGAGCATCGGAGTGTAGCTAATATGATCGAAGTAATGATCCGACAGCACTGTGAAGCAAGGCAGATCTCCATACCAGATCAGAAAGAAATGTTACTTAGTCATAGGGGTCCGAACTCAGAGGAGGTTGTTTGATCCAAGTACTTAGAATCGAAACTTACCTGTGTAGTTAAAAATCTTCCGCCCGGCTCCTGAAAAATATCGCAGTGCCGATGAAAAAGCTTCCCACGAGCAACGCTGATAGCAGCTCACTGCTGATTATATTCAAAGGAAGAGTTTCATAATTTGTCATTGGAATTGAATGCGATGCTATCCAATCACGAAGATGTCCTTGGTCTGTGAGCATCGCTTCAGCGATAATGAGACCCAATGGAGCACCCACTGCAGACACCAACGGCGTTCCCTTGGCGAAAGCAGAGACTGCCAATAACCAACCAACTAAAGGAAGCGTCCATACACCATTGAAACCCAATAATATAATGTTATGAAACCAGTGCCTCGCAAACGGCGCTTGCGTCCAAACCGCATCCCAGGCTGAGATATCAAGACCCATGGCAACGAAACTTAGCAGCATCATCCAAGCCAATTGCAGTGCAGCAGCAGCACAAAAATAGCAAAGAGGTACGACAGCGATCGCAGTCAATAGCTTGGCCATGACAGTAAGCGTATCTGACACAGGCAATGACTTCCAAAACAATATACTGCGATCGCTTCGATCTTTGTAAAGCGCGTTCAATAGGTACGTAATTATGACTATCCAGAGAATAAATGACAGCAAACCTGTGATACCCTTAAAGCCTAACTCGAGATAGGTCATGCGCATTTCAGCAGGCGTTGCCAGCAGTTCACGAATAGCAATATGGGCCCAGTTTCCGCCATTTTCTGCGCTTGCCGAAAGTTGTTTGAGCGTACCATTTATGTCCGCCTCTAAATCAAACGACATCGATTCCGATTCGTAAAACAAACCAAGCAACATCAAGGTCAGAATAAAGCCCGTAATGACAGCAGGCAAGATTAGAAATGTCTTCCGATGTTCCCAAAATTCTCGACGCACAAGGATAGCGATTTTATTCGTTATATTTACTCTGCTCATTCCATTTTTGCCAAGAAAAGATCTGCGACTGATGGTGTCTGCACCTGTCCAAATTCCGCTAACATAGGCGCTGGCGTGTTTTCGAAAATCATGGCTCGTTTGCCAAGGCACTCACGGATATAAATTGGCCCTAAAGCCTCCGCCTTTTCAAAATCTTCGGACGAAACCAACACCTCTTTGAACACATCAGGAAGCTGCTCCATTCTGGAATCTAGAATGATCTTTCCTTCATTGAGGAAAAGCAAATGTGTCAATATAGACTCTACTTCCTCGACCTGATGCGTGCTTATTATTACTGTTGTCTCCCGATCACAGTAATCATTCAAAAGATTCTGATAAAAGGTTTTACGGTAGATGATGTCTAGCCCAAGTGTCGGCTCGTCAAGAACCAATAGATCAACGTCTATCGCCATGACGACAGCAAGATGCACTTGAGTC
>CAJWMT010000039.1:0-21281 GCA_913044275.1 uncultured Cellvibrionales bacterium | reverse complement strand
CCGATACCCGAGTGTCTACCAATCATGTTAGCTCAAGGTTTGTTTTGAATGACAAGGTTTTACTTCGAATGTCTCTGAGTGCGAGCAGGATTCGACCAGAGAAAATTAGTGATAACTCAGGGTGGGGTGGCTCTTATGTTACGCCAAGCACTAAAGGATATACTGAGTGGCTTACTAGTAATGTTTTTGATCAAATGCGGTCCAACGAGCTCAGAGGACTAGGCACTACCGTGGGGCCATATGAAAATCAGCTTTGTGTGAATTGTCGTCAAAATACAAAACTGGAGTTCGCTGGCAATTTCATAGTGTCACCCAATCTTTCGGCGAATCTTATGTACTTGCATCATCAGGAGTCTGATGTTGTTCCAATGGGGGCATCAACCTTTCTTTCTGGGGCTCTCGAATGCCTCTCATCGGCAGTATCAGAGCAAGAATGTGAGCGGGAGGGGAGCGACTTATTAAAAGCTAGAGCGTTCCCGAAGCATTATTTTCGTTCGGGCGTGACATGGGTACCGGTGGCGAATCTGGAGCTTTCTCTACTCGTAGAACATGCTACAAAAGCAGAAACTCTATCCTACCGAGTAAACTCAGTCACTGACGGTACTAATTTAAATTTGGTGTCCGTTGAAAAACCTGATTGGACGGACGCTCATGCGATGTTGCGTTGGCAATCAGCGGATAAAAAGTTCCGCGTAGAGGCATCATTTAACGGAATATTCTCAGATAAATACCCTTCGAACTTCCTTATTCGTTCGTCGCTAAATTTGTAAAGCACTCATCAAGGTCAGCGTTGGTTTGCTCAAGACCTGCAATCAAGATTGCTGCTGCTTCTGAGTCCCCCATAACTTCAGACAATGTCTCGGCAGGATCATCGCCATCGGCAAGACCGGTCATCATGTCAGGATCGATATCGGCTGCCATTAGCATATTAATCGCCATATCGCATTGTGCTTCCGGTGTTGTCATGGATTCTAGTTCTGCTCCTTCCATATCCATAATGGACGCAAGAGCGTCTTCATCCACTTCTGATCCCATCTCAACATTGAGTGAATTCAAGACGGCTAGATCCACCGGGTTTCCTTGGCCATCCGCATTACAAACGGACGACATACCGACAAGTAGAATCGCCGATGAAAAGAGTGTGCAAATATTTCGCATTCTGTGTCCCCAAACTATATTTTGAAAGGTTTGTTTAGTGCATCAAGTGCTACTGAGTTTACACAATTTTCAACTGGAGTGCACTTTAGTCATCAATTGCTCAATGTTGTAAGAACAGTCTAATTTGAACATCATGTGTATTTGACATGTTTCTTCATCAATACCACGGGTGAAACTTTGCGAAAGTAAAATTGGTCCACTGGCATTGAGCTATGGTTATATCTAAGAGATAATGCTCTATGCAGCTTAAATTGATGAGATCGTTAAATGACCGAAGCTGATTCAAAAGCACAACTTGCCGCTCTATTGCCACAACTGATGGCCTCGGGCATTGACTCTTTACTTCCCTATTTGACTAAATTTAAAGCGGCCAAGGGCCATGTTTTTATCAAGCAAGGTGACAAAGATGAGGATATGTTTTTTCTGTTGAATGGCTCGTTTTCGGTTTTCGAAAAGATTTCGATAAACCGCCAACCAGTCGTGCTTCACACTGCGTCGTTCCCTGGCCCAGTTATTCTCGGCGAAGTGGCGATAATGACTGATGCTGAGAGAACTGCAACTGTAGTAGCAATGTCGGAAGCGGATTGCTATACGCTGACCCGAGGAAAGTTTGATGAATTAATACAAGCCAATCCAAAAATAGCGATGAGGCTTCTGCAAACATTTGGAGGAGTGATGTATGCCAGACAATCAGCATTCCATAACAAAGTCAGAGGTAACATTTTACGTGAGTGTCGGAGTGCCGAGGGCGGTATTGCCAAACTGACGCGTTACACTGGAAAAGTATCTCGCACCAGTCCCGCATTAGCCGAAAAACTTTTTAGTGAAGACTTTGAAGGCGTAAACTATGATTCACACTCATGATAGCTCGTAGCCAGAGACTTTTGCATGCAGAGAGCAATGACCGTTATTTTTCCTCGGGTCATCTAAGATATCTCGATGACATACACTTTTGTCAAAGAGCGATTCGGGGGACGTCGATCGGGCTAGCATGATGCCTAGATTCTTGATTCACTCGATTTTAATCTTCTCACGCTCTTTAGCTAGGAAAAAAACAGGATGCTTCTTTATTGTTCGATTCTTTTGGAGCGCATCCTGAAAACAAATTTCTAGCGCGGTATCGGTTCTTGAGGGCTCATGATGTGTTAAATACACTTGTTTTGCATTGGCCTCTCGACCAGCCACTATGCTTGAATCGAAATTGCCGTGTCCCCAACCCTTTTTGGTTTTGTACTCCTCAACTGTATATGCGGTATCGATTATCAGCACGTCTGTGTCTCTCATGAATTCGATGGTCTTTTGCGTTCTTAGTTCAATCTTCTTCTGCTGAGTTTCCCATCCGGGGTCATTTAGCTCTAAATCATTGGACCACCACTCGTGGTCACCTGTAAATACTATGCTATTAAAGTCGTCTTCGACCCTGTACCCAAAATTTACGACAGGATGATGAAACTTGAAGCCGGAAACCATGAGAGAGCCTATTCTTATTTTTTCTCCCTCTTCAATATCGAAAAAATTGATCCGGGAACCCAAATCGTGTAACTGGACAGGAAAGAAGTGACGATCCATTTGTGTGGCAAGACGTTCCTTAATTCCGAGCCCTGACTCGGGATCTCTCGGCCCATAAATATTGATTTTATATTTGTGCGAGAAGCTTGGTTGGAACATTGGTAAACCTTGAATATGGTCCCAATGGGTATGCGAAATAAAGATGTTGATAACCGAAAGATCGCTTGATAGCAAATCAAGACCCAGAGGATAAATACCGGTCCCGGCGTCAAGAATAACGAGCTCGTTTTGTTTTCCACGAATTTCAATGCAAGTCGTATTCCCTCCGTATATTAGGGTATCAGCACCCGGCACCGGAATCGACCCTCTTACGCCCCAAAATCTAAAAAACAACGAAGCACTCCAGTACCAGGAAAAAATTACAGATCCCGTATAGGATCATTCTATGACTTACTTTAAATTATAGGCTTTTAATACGCCAGATAAAAAGGTTCTGAAGATTATGTCTCAGTAATCACGGTAAGGGTGCTACGCTTGGATAGTAACCTCTTAGCGGTATGTATAGATTTTTCAAACAAGAGACATAGCCGGAAAATTTTTAATGAGGTAATTGATGAGGAAATTATTAACGAAGCCCCTTAAAAAAAGCTATTTCAAACGCATATCAGATAAGTTAAAGGTTACCTTAAAGTATTATTAGAGCATTGGTTTTTATGGCCCTTTCTTACGGTACTTCCAGGCTGCACTCTCTTCATTATCCTTTGGATTTCCCTTGATTAGTTCAAAAAACCTCCCTTTCTGATCCGAAGAGCCAACGTAAAGGCATGAGACAATATATTCACTCGGCGCCTTCTCTGAATTCGTCTGTGCAAAGATTGTCGTTGAATGATCGCATACTGCCGACGGATGATTTTTAAGGTCAAATGCATCAGATTTAAATTTATAGATGACCCTCACCACGCTGCCGGGAGAGCAATTATTGTCAATAATGGAATCGGTGTCTGAATTGATGTAAATATTGCAGATTGCCGTCGGCTCTGAAGCGAAAGTATGCGAAATTATCATAATTAAAAACACTGGCATGCCAAATAAAGCAATTCCTAACCTCGGACCTCGCGTTGAAAGCATCATTATTCTCCATAGGTGAATCTTCTTTATATTACGTTGACCCAAAATTGTTGGTTGCTTCTATAAGTTCATGAGTTATTTCTCTCTCGAAGGCGCTGTGGCCGGAAAATGGACAAATTTTTAGCGATGCCTCGGGCCATCGACTTGCCAACTCGAGTGCAGTTTCAGCGGGACATACTATGTCAAAACGACCTTGAATGATTACTGCTGGTATGGACCGAATTTTTTCAATTCCTTCAAGCAATTGAGTTTCACTTTTAAAAAATCCTGCATTGCTGAAGTAATGGTTTTCTATTAATGCAAAAGCCAATGCAAACTCGGGATCTGAAAATTCTTCCATCCTTTTCTCAGAATAATCCAAGCTACTGCATGCAGCTTCCCAACGAGACCAAGCTATTGCAGCGTCGAGACTTTTTTTCTTGTCGGGCCCAGTAAAGATTACGCGGTATGCATCCATCAGATCATCCCGTTTTTCTTTCTTAATGATCTCGATAAATTCACCCCAAGCCTCGGGGTATATTCTGCTTGCCCCCTCTTGATAAAACCACTTGAGCTCTTTTTGACGGAGTAAAAATATTCCCCGCAGAATCATTTCGCTGACAGCTTCTGGATAGTTTTGTGCATAAGCTAGAGCCAGTGTGCTGCCCCAGGAACCGCCAAAAATCAACCATTTTTTTATGTCCAATTGCCTCCGGATGCGCTCAATGTCAGCAACGAGATCCCAAGTGGTATTTCTTTCAAGGAGGGCATGAGGTTTGCTTCTTCCGCAACCGCGCTGATCGAAAACAACAATGCGATAAATGTCGGGATCAAAAAAACGTCGCACATCCTCACTTCCGCCGCCTCCGGGTCCGCCATGTAAGAACAATGCTGGTTTACCATATGCATTTCCGCACTGCTCATAATAAATTTCATGTCCGTCAATAGACAAAAAGTTACTATCATAGGGTTTAATTGGAGGAAATAACGTTAGCTGGCTGGACATTTGAGGAAAACCTAGCTCTCTTTATATTGAACACAAACAGTACTAGAAACTTTTCTCTACTGCCAGACTTAACTATACGGAATTAGATGTCGGTGTTGAAACAGTGAACTCTAGATGGTGTTTTGCTAAATTACACACTGCAAAAAAATAAAGAATCGTTTAACCTGCGCCGATGAAGTGCCGTAATAAGTTCAAACCTCAAGTGCTTTTTCCCGACAAGATGAGTTGATTATCCGATGAAAGTTGCCCTATCTATGCTGCACCCTGACTTGCAAAAACATTATAAAAGTCGTCGTTTTCTCTCGATATTGATAAAGGTAAAGTGGTTAACAAAGTTAACCAACTTCTTCATAAACTGGCGCGCCGCTGGCAGGAGTATTGATGGACTAAGTTGTGCGGAGGTGTTTATTCCGAGTAGTGAAGCGAGTTGGGAGATCCGGACACGGATCTATAGGCCTTTGGTCCAAGATGGCCCATTGCCCATCTTGGTCTATTTTCATGGCGGTGGATATATTATGGGCAACCCTGAAATGTCCGATGAACTTATTAAGAAATTCATCAATACCCGGCCCTGCGTCGTTATCGCGCCCGACTACAGGAAGGCATATACGAAGCCTTATCCAGCAGGTTTCAATGATTGCTATGAAACCTTGCTTTGGGCCGCTAGAAATGCAAATCGTTTATGTGCTAGAGCCGATCGCATCATTGTCGCGGGCCACAGCGCTGGAGGTGGTTTGGCTGCTGCGGTGACACTTAAGCTGCGGGATACTAAGGAAGCGCAAATCACTTTTCAAATGCCGATCTATCCCATGATTGATGATAAGCAACCGGATGATCCTTCACGCGATATCGATTCCCCTATCTGGAACACGGAGAAGAATCGCATTGGTTGGAAAGCATACTTGGCGGAATTGCATGGCGATGGCACTAGCATTCCAACCTATGCCGCTCCAAGTCGAAATGACGATTACAAAAACTTCCCACCCACTATTACATTTGTTGGCACCTTGGAGCCGTTCTTTTGGGAGACTAAAGCTTATGTCAAATCTCTTAGAGATGCAGGGATAGCCGTGACCTATAAGGAATTTGAGAACTGCTTTCACGGCTTCGATGGGGTAACACCAAATGCCGCGATAAGCAAAGCGGCGTGCGATTTCACTTTTAAAAGTTTTGCGGAGTTTTACGACCGCTATATTTAGTGCGCCAGAAATCGTCTCGTTTTGGATGGCTTAAGCCGCTGCGGTCTCAGTCGTGTTTTCTCTATTCCGAGCCACACCCATGGCATTCGCAAATATCTCGAACGATCTTACGCGGTCTTGAAAGTGATATGCGTTGCATACCGCCAGCATTTCGTCTGCTTGGTAAACGTCAATGAGTTCACCTGCCTGCTCTTGCACCTGGTTTCGAGTGCCTACAATCCTTCGTTCCGACATTTGCTTCACGAATAGGGTTTCCTCAGCTGAAAAACGGTACTGCAATGCTTCCTCTGGAGAAATAGTGCCTGGCGCTCCTCGGCGAGTGACGAAACGAACAAAACTTAAACTTGCCGCATGTGACAAAGCGGCAGCTTTATCTTCTGTGTCGGCCGCAAAAATCTGCGTTGAAAGCATTACCTTTGATTCTGAACATTGAGCCGAGGGCTTAAAATGTTTCTTATAGAGCCCAATTATATGCGGATCGAACTGCGGATTTATGAACAAGGCAACCCCATACGGCAGACCAAGCTCTGCAGCCAATCGCGCGCTATCGGGGCTGCTACCAAGTATCCAAATTGGCAGGGGGAGAACAGGTGGTGGCGAAACCCGTGGCGAGTGCTCTGGGTTATTCAAAGCGTCAATTAGCTCACACACGAGGTCAGGAAAGCGCTCGAATTTTGGTTTGGCGTCAGTGGCTAGTGCAATTGCTGTTTTTATGTCTGCTCCGGGTGCCCGGCCGATACCCAGGTCAATTCTTCCGGGATACAAATTTGATAGTACGGCGAAGTTTTCAGCCACCTTTAGTGGGCTATAGTGAGGCAACATGACACCACCTGATCCTAATCGAATTTTTTTCGTAGCGGCACCGAGGGCCGCAAGGAGTACCTCAGGAGAGCTGCCAGCGATGGCCTCAGAGTCATGATGTTCAGATACCCAGATTCGCGAGTATCCTATTTTTTCTGCTATCTGGGCAAGTCGCAACGACTCAGCCAGAGTCTCCTCAGCATTGCCATCCACCTTTACCAAAGATTGTTCTAATAAGCCTATATTCATTTCGTCAGTGCTCTTATGTTGCTACTAGACTCCATCGCCAACGATCACAATTTAGCCGTTTTGGACTATTCTAGCTGAGAATTAAAAAAATCACACTGGAGTTATTGATTTGCTTGTTTTATAGCTCGTGAATATAGTGTTTTTATGGTTTTTTAGAGTAATATAATGAATAAAAATGCGGATAATTTAACTTATTTAGAGAACATGCTATGGAATCAGTAAACGAAAAAGCAAAACAGTTTTGGTCCGGGGATGGCGGCGATTTTTGGGTAGAGAATCAGAATGATTTAGATGTCACTCTCGCTCCGCTAGGTCAAGCAGCGCTCAAAAAATTAAATCTACTCTCCTGTAATTCAGTGCTCGATATTGGGTGTGGCACCGGAAGAACAACGATCGATATCGCAAAAAGTCTGGGGGCTGACGGTGAGGCAACTGGATTGGATATCTCTGAGCCTATGCTGGAGAAAGCAAAAATGCTGGCAAAATCGGAAGAAGTTGAAAATATTGGCTTTGCTTGCGTGGACGTGCAAGTTGAATCTTTGGGTAATGTTGTGTTCGACGCAGCATTTTCGAGATTCGGGGTTATGTTTTTCGAAGACCCCAAGGAAGCTTTTTCGAATATTCATAACGCCTTGAGCGCGACCGGCGCCCTCTCTTTTGTTTGCTGGCAATCACCTGCGGTTAACCCTTGGCACGCTTTGTCCATGGAAGTAGTCACTGAATATATTGATATCCCTAAACCGCCGCCCAGATCACCCAGCCCTTTTGCGTTCCAAGAAAGAGATTATGTCGAAGAAATTTTAGTAACCGCAGGTTTTCGCAACATAGAAATCCAATCTCTTGAGAAGAAAATCGTGTGGTTCAATGGTAAAGACTCGAATTGCGCAGCTTCGAGTTACTTGTCGATCAATCCGATCATTAGTGAGGGCCTTGCCCAGCTTGATGACGAAGGAAAGCAAAACATACAGAACCGGTTAGCTAATCTATTTTTATCTCATCAAATCGATGGACGAATTATGTTCGATAGCGCAACGTGGATAGTATCTGCAGGCAAGTAGTGCAAAATAAGTCCAAAATATTTTTTTGCTATATGGCTGACTAGGTTGATCTATAACTTAAGCACCGATAACTAGGGGGTTAGATCACGAATGTAACCCGCTTTAGTTTTAAAATGCTTAAACGGGACACCTGTGGCCTGAGCAGCTGACCATGCGGCTTCAGAGAGGCTGCCATAAACCTCAACGGTGAAGCTATCAGTTATCGGTGCGGTATCCTCTAGATACTGAATAAGATCGGGATTTTGCAGATGGTATTCAAAGGCCTCGCTACTGGCATATACCTCTGTCCATACGAAACCCAGAGGGTCATCCGGATCCTGATCAAATGTGTGAAGCAACATTCCCGGCTCACCTTGTTCAACTTTCCTATCTACTTTCTTGGATAGTTCTATGAGTGCATCTGCTTTTTCAGGTAAAGCATGCAAGCGAGCGATTAAGACAAAGGGGGTGCCCACTTGTTTTTCAAAGGCGGAATCTTTAGCAACTTTAGATTCGTTTGCTTCCTGCCCACAACCAGCTAGAAAGGCCATCGCAACTAATGTTCCAACTATTTTATTCAAAGGATTTTCCTCATGTTTAATTTCTAAGATTTAAAAGACAATAGTACAATAATCTTTGAGAGACATGAAAGACGTCGGAGGGGTCTACGGTGGTTGAATCAAGTCGACCGAAACATTGGTAGCGGTATACTCAGTAAGAGTCACAGACGGTTTTTCAAGCTAACGAGGGAGAGCGGATCATCAATGACGCAGATTAATCTTCAGCAACCTATTGAAGACGACTTTGGTTTTGGGACCCAGATAAGAAAAAGTCCATTTTTTGAGGCCACTGTCCGATGGGGCGCAAAGGCCTTTTCAGTATACAACCATATGTATATTCCAAGAGATTTTGGTGACCCAGAAAAGAATTTTTGGAATCTGGTTGATCATGCCATTCTTTGCGACGTAGCGGTCGAAAGACAAGTCGAGATAGTTGGTCCAGACGCAGAAAAATTCGTTCAAATGATGTCGCCGCGCAATCTGACTGATATGGCAGTGGGTCAGTGTAAATATGTCATTCTCACCAACCAGCATGGGGGTATCATAAATGATCCAATCCTGTTACGAATTGCCCGCGACCGGTTTTGGTTCTCCACGGCTGATAGCGATTTAATTTTGTGGGCGCAGGGCTTGGCGGCTTCACAGGCACACAATGTTCAAATTTTGGAACCCGATGCGTCACCTCTGCAACTTCAGGGCCCTAAATCTCGTGACATAGTAAGGGGGCTTTTCGGAAATGAAGTGGCTGATTTGAAGTACTATTGGTTCAAGCCCGCGCGGCTTGATGATATAGAGGTCTTAATATCGCGAACTGGGTGGTCAAGTGAGCTTGGTTTCGAAATTTTCCTTTTAGATTTTTCGCAGGGAAATGAGCTCTATGACAAGATCATGCAATTTGGTCAGGGTTTGGGTCTGGAGGCGGGCCATACCTCCACTATTCGAAGGGTAGAGGGAGCTATGTTGTCATACCATGCAGATATGGATATTAATACCAACCCCTTTGAATTGGGAATGGACAGATTGATTGATCTACATGACACATTTGATTTTATCGGCAAGGCTGCCTTGCATAAAATTAAGAAGATGGGCGTTACCCGAAAACTTGTGGGCCTTCTTATTGAAGGGCCGCCTTTGCCCAATCCCAATACTAAGTTCTGGCAGATTTATGACAAGGGACGTGTCGTCGGAAAGGTAACGTCAGCCGTCTACTCACCTCGCTTGAAGCAAAATATCGGGCTAGCTATGGTAGAGCTCAATTGCGCCGATCTGGGAAACGCTTTATCCGTGAACATTGGAAAAAACGATATTGCCGCAACCGTTGTTGAGAAGCCATTCTACGATCCCAAAAAAGCCAAGGTGCGCTCTTAGCATCAAACTTTTGTGGTTAAGTAAATTTATAGGCTGCTTTTATTCTTAATAAATTAAACTTTTTTGTAAGGTTATCGACTGCATAAAATAGCGGTTACTGTGCGTTGGTCATAGCATCTTAGGCAACTACTGAAATGCAAGCAAATGGACTTGCCTGATAGCGATCAATATACTGATCCAACTAGAATTAATCAGAATGAGTGGAGGTTACCTTTGTGAAAAAATTACTGTGCATATTGTTCTTAATGTCGTCATTCGTGGTGAACGCCTCGACCATGGTTGTTTGGACTTGCGAAATGCTTGAAGGCGGTGCGATGGACGACGTTAAGAAGATCAACACCGCTTGGGTTATAGCCGTGAACAAACTGTCTGAGAGTAAAGTACAGAGTTATGTTCTGGAGCCCGTAGCTTCTTCACAAATGGAATCTTTTCGCTACATCGATATTTACGAAAATCCCGTTCATTGGGGCCAGATAAGATCGCGAATGGAAGATGGGGCGCTCGACACCTTTGAGAATCAATTTGACGAAGTGTCAAAATGCACTGAAGCTAGCTTGTATCAAGCTGAAAGCAGTTGATATTCCTATCTGTTGTTTTAGCAAATGCTGAACTCTAAATAGTTGGTTGGTGATGGGAAATATAGCGAAATTATTTCTCATCGCATTGTTCGTGATACCTTGTGTATTGGCATATCGATCTATAATAATAACCGGCCATCAATTGGTCGCCCCAACTCTGGGGCCCAAGGCTTTGCTCGAGGATAGTGTGGTCTCACGACTTCAAACCGCATTGAGATTGAAGACCATATCTTATGATGACGAAACGCTTTTTGACACACAGATGTTTTTTAAACTTCGTGATCACATTCTTGCTAGCTACCCAAAAATTAACGACCAGCTCGAATTAGAAATTGTCAACGACATGACTTTGTTGTTTTATTGGAAAGGGTCAGACCCTGGCCTTAAGCCGGTTGCACTGCTCCACCATCTCGATGTAGTCCCAGTGGAGAAGGCGAGTTGGAAAAAATGGGATGCTGATCCTTTCTCAGGCGATATTCTAAACGGTTATATATATGGACGGGGGGCTCTTGATGACAAAGGAGCTGCAATGAGCACATTGGAGGCAGTTGAGCTTCTACTTTCACATGGTTTTAAACCAAAACGATTTATATATCTTGCTTTCGGTCATGATAAAGAGGTTGGAGGAACGAAGGGTGCTCAAGCAGTCGTCAAGGCGCTAAAAAACCGGGGCATAATGCTTTCATTTGTGCTTGATGAGGGCGGTGCTGTTGTGTCAGGAGTTATGCCCGGGCTGGATAAAGAGGTTGCGATGATAGGTATCGCTGAGAAGGGCTACGTGTCTTTACTGCTGCGTGCGGAGGCTGGCAGCGGACACTCATCTACACCGCCAAAAGAGACGGCTGCAGGCGTGTTGAATAAAGCGTTAGTGAAGTTAGAGGAAAACCCACCCATTGAGATTGAGTGAACCCTTGAAAAAAACCTGCAATATTTAGCCCCGGAATTGAGTGTTCCCATGAAAGTAATGCTGTCGAACATGTGGTTGTTTGAATCATTGATTGTTCGGATTCTGGATCAAGATCCAAGTACATCCGCCATGGTGAGGACAACTACCGCGATAACCATGGTACGAGCAGGTGTCAAGGATAATGTTTTACCATCTGTGGCAGACGCGGTAGTTAACTTTCGGATACTGCCGGGTGACACAGCAGAATTCGTTAAACAGCGCGTTGAGGAACTTATTGATGACGATCGGCTTACGATAAACTTTGTCGATGCTTTTTACAGCAACCCATCTGAGATTTCAGATCACGCTGCATACGGTTTCAATCTGATCGAGAAGACAATTGTTAAGGTGTTTAATGATAATGATACATCCGTTCTAACCGCTCCATATATGTTGATGGGGGGAACGGACGGGAGACACTATGAACGTATTTCAGAGAACGTTTATCGATTCAATCCTATCGAAATTGATAGCCAAGATCTTAGTAGAATCCATGGAATAAATGAGCGCATATCTGTGGATAACTATCTGAATATGATCCGATTTTACTACCACCTAATAGAGCAAATTTGAAGATACTCAAATCAGCTTGGAATTGGACTATTGCGCCTGTCCTGCCTCGCTTTTTATGATTAAAATTATCAAAGATATTTGTCTTCGCTGAATCAAATGCCGAATTATTCTCCGTTTTAGAACGGTTAGAACAATTTACTGTTTGTCCTGAGCGAATGTAATTAAAGTGCGATCAGAAAAGGTCCCGATGTCCACCCTTAAAAAGAAACCGATGAGCATATATTCCATGGTAACAGGAAGCGAACATTTTTTTTATTTGTTATTGAAATGCGCTAGAAGCCCCGCTTGTTCAAAAAAGAGTGATCAGAAATTGGGTATTGGTTAATTGGATTTCATCAATTTTGCTAGGCTCTCGTCGAAATTTTTCCCGTCAAAGTATGTGACTGTTTTCACTGTTGGGGGATTCGACAAGCAGTTTAAATTTACACTATATGAGTTAGGGTGAGATTTGGGTTGGTAAAAACTTTTTATCCCGCAAAGCGAACAGAATAGGTGTTTTGCGTTTCTCGACCCAAATTGATAGGGAGTGAGCAGTTGACTGCCTTGAATTAACGCAAAATCTGCATGCTGGATAAATAAGTGCTTATATCCTGATATTGCGCATATAGAACAGTTGCATTTCCAGATGTCTACTGGATCGGGACAGTTAATTAAGAACGCAATGCTTCCACAATGACATTGTCCTTTATATTTTTGATGCATGTTTGTTTCCCTCCCGATCAATTGAAGGCTATGAAATTGTGTCATCACTCCAATATGATCCAATAGTGTAATCCGCAAATCGCACAGATTTATGATCATATGCAGCCTGTAAAGTAATCCTCCTCCGACCAAACAACAAAATGATGTTTAAAAGATCTTAAGCTGTGTGTTCTATAAGTAAGGTGGGTACTTTATGAGTGTGTGATTTTACGGTTGCCACCAAGGTATTCTCTTTCAAACCTCTTTTGATGGGTGTCACATCAACCCCATCGTTAAGGAGTCTATCCCGAGTTGCAGCAATCGACTTAACTGCCCATGCCAAGCCCCAGAGCTTATCCCCGGATTCATTATTATTCTGTTCAATTACCTCGATCGTGGTTTTATTTAATCTGAAGAACAGCATCCTACTTTTTGACCCGTCCACTGTTTTATCAAGTGCTAATCTTATATTTAACACATCTCTAAAAATAGTTATAAAACCATTCACATCATTAGTTTTCAAAACAACGTGATCTAACCGATTAACTGCTGCTTCATCAATTAATGGATGTAGAGGAAGTTCTCCTTCCACATGTTCAATGACAAAGGAAAATAGACCTCTACTCAGTTTGGGTGGTAAAAAGAGAGTCTTCCATTTTCTGGTTGTGCGATCTAGGAAATTTTGTCCTTCACCTATTGATGATTCGTAAATACCATGCGCTTTAGTTTTTAGAGCCCTTACTGTTTGATCCATATTTTTCGTTCCAAATGCCAATCCGGCAAGACCCTCGCCGTTTTGTTCTAGCACATAGTTAACGAAAACAGATCCAGGTCCTTGTCCGTCCGCTGATAAAAGCTCGAGGTAAGTGTTCTCGAAATTGAATATTGAGTTGATTGTTCCCAATTCTTTGTGAGTCCCATGCCAAACGGGGGGCACGCCGAACAATTTAGTATAATTAGTTTCTGCTAGTTCTATATCGCTTACAGCAACGATTAAGTGGTCTATTGTCTGAATCATGTTTTAATTATAAACACAAATTGACCCATTTTTTCCGCAAGTCGCACTGAATTTCAAACTGCATGGGGAGTTCACTCGACAAAAATTTCTCGACTCTTTCTCATAAATTTTATATTTTGATCAACAATTAAATCTGTTCGGGACCGATCCGCTCAAATTGGGTTTCAAAGATTATTTCAAGATTCGACCTGCTTTTTAATAAATCTTTATAGTAGTGGCTGGTTGAGAATCTAGAGTACACTTGCATCTCATAAGGAGAGGGATGCTTAGCGAATAAAGAGCCGACGTACAAAGGATGAAATATGATTAAACTTGATAGAAAAAATAATATTTTTTATCTAACACTTGATAATGAAGAAAATCGATGGAACACCAAATTTGTTCGCATCATCAGTGAAGCGATCGACGAAATCGAAGCTTCAAAGGGCGCTGCAGCACTTGTGACAATCTCAAGTAGTTCAAAATTTTTTTCTAATGGATTGGATCTTGATTGGATTACCAAGGCAGAAGGACCAGATAGGGATGCTTTTCTTCCGGAGTTTATGGCTTTGATGGGCAACATTATTACATTATCTATTCCGTCCGTCTGCGCCATTAATGGCCATGCCTTTGGAGCGGGCTTCATGCTGGCCCTCTGCCATGATGTTAGGTTCATGCGAAAAGATAGGGGCTTTGCCTGCGCTAATGAAATTGAAATTGGTATGTTGATCCCAGAGCCTGAATTGGCATTATTTAAACATAAACTGCCTGCGAACGTTTTTTTCGAAACAGTGCAATTGGCCAGACGATGGACGGGCCCTGACGCTGCTCATGCAGGCATCGTATCAGAGGCGGTTGATCTTCCGGATCTTCTCCCTAAGGCTATAGAAAAAGCAGAATCATTGGCACATCTGGGTAGTAATCGCCAACTATATCGAGCTATGAAGGAGCGTTTGTTTGGAGCGTCAGCTTCAATTAATGATGTGCATGGTGCGGCTCATTTGCTGAAAACCGGTCGTCCATAATTTGAGTTGGTAACTCTTGGAATAGGCTTGCAAATTCAACCAGGCCTGGTTGCGAAGTGGGCGCTTGTCCTTGGTCTATTTTGATTTTGATTCTGATTTTCTTTTAGCTTCAAGCAAATTAGCATTAATGGACGATAAAGGGACTCAAAAAAGATGGACATAAAACAAGTTGGGCTCATGGGTTTCTGTATGTGTTCCGTGATGCCGGTATTGGCGGAGCCGCAGATCCTGTTTATCTGCTTTTGAACAAATACTGGTTTCGGCACGTAAAAATTACCGAAACTTAATCACTCGCGGTTTGAACATAAAACAATGATGTTAGCTCTTTTCCTATTACTGCTCGTATTCGGGCCAAGCATGTGGTTAAACTTCGTATTCAATCGACATGATAAGATCTTGGTCGATATGCCGTTTACGGCTGGAGAGTTAGGGCAAGATGTTCTCCGGGAGAATGGTCTGGAGGGTGTTTGCATCGAAGAGACACGCGGTGGGGACCACTTTGATGTGAGAGAAAACAAGGTACGAATTGTCGGACAACGGTTATCTAGGAAAAGTCTCACTGCTATTTCGGTAGTTTGCCATGAGATTGGTCACGCCATTCAGCATGCTGAAAAATACAGGCCTCTAGAGCAGCGCACTCGGATTGTAGAGCGTACAGCATGGATTTCTCGCGCGGGCAGTGCCATTTTATTTCTTGGGTTACCGGCTATATATGCTTCTGGCTCCTATTCGCTAATCAAGGTATGTTTAATTTTGGTAATCCTCTCAGCGATCATCGGGTTAGCTATCCATCTTATTACTCTCGATGTCGAACTAGACGCTAGTTTTAACAGAGCGCTTCCGATTATCAGAGAAAAGGTTCCCGAGGATTACCACAATGCATGCCGTTCTGTGTTGCGAGCGGCAGCGCTGACTTATTTGGTCGGAGTGATTGGAAACTTATTTTCTCTGCGTGCTATTTGGCTGCTTATATCCAGATTTACTTAGCATTGGCGCCGGTAGATTATAAAGCTCTTCTCTTCTCATCTAGTCTAGGATAGGCGTTAGCAATGTCAAAAAAGATTTTTGTCGTTTTTGGACATCATAATACTTCGACATCTTTCAATGCCGCTATCAGAGACACTTTTGTCGAAGAGGCAGTATCATGTGGACATGACGTCGATTTGGTAAATCTCTTCGAAGAGACTGAAAAACTCCCATTTTATAATGGTGAAATTAACCCCGTTCCCAAACTCGTTGTGGACTACCAGAAACGATTAGACAACTGCGACATTATGCTGCTCATAGGTTCTTGTCATAATCTTAGACTTAATTCAATCCTCGAAAATTGGATTGACTGGGTTTTGCATCCGCCATGGTTTTTCAACTACCGTTCTATTTTTCCGGACAGCAAATTTTTCAAAAACTACGGATACCCGATTGCGGGAGCCATGAAAGGAAAGCTGGGCATTGTGTCTATCACTTATGGTGGCCCAATGGTGACATATTTTAATTTTTCGCTCTTTGACAATATACCTTACCGGAGGATTAAAAAATCAGTGTTCCAACTGGGAGGGCTAAAAACCGATTACCTGAGATTCTACTCTGTGCTCCCAAGCATGAATGCCGATGTGTTCGAACGTCACATGATGAAAGTGAGGAGACTTGCTAGAAACCTATAGGCGAGGGTAGTGCTTTAAAACATGGGCGGCTGCCGACAGACAACATGGCACTGGGCTTTTAAGCGACGAACGATACTTGTTTTGATATTCTGGCACTAGTGGTTTAGCAACCTTGCTGTCTTCGAGTTCGATTTACAGCGTTTTGAACAATGCGTGACCTCGTCCCAGCATCTGGACCATTTTTTGCGCCAAGCGAAACTCAGACCACAATTAGTGCATATTTTGTGTGGCAACCTGCACTTTTTTGTCATAACACTTCATCCAGCTAAAAAGATATACCATCATTGGTACTTTCTCTGAGCTGCATCAGATCAGTTGGTTAGGCTTGGGCAGTGCATATCCAACGCGTTTGGGGCTGAAAGCTGCTTTGCTACAGAATTTCGTAAATGGTTTGGCAACAAATTTGATAGCCCAAAAACGCGAATGTCACGTAGGTTCCTTACTTAACAAGACAACATGTCATTTCCGAGAAAACTTGAGGAGAAGTAATATGCCATTAATTGATCTTACGCCAGATGAGCTTTTAAAAACAACCCGTTCAGTGCGCAAGAGGCTCGACCTTACTAAGCCAGTGCCGATGGCAATTATTGAGGAGTGCATGGACTTGGCGCTGCAGGCGCCCACTAGTACTTATGGTGAAAACTGGCGTTTCATGATTGTAACAGACTCCGATAAGAAAAGAGCGATAGCCAAATGGTATAAAAAAGGGCACGACCTCTTCATCATCAGGAAAAATCTATTGCAAGGGGAATCCAAAGATGTCTCCTCTCCAGAAAACCGAGTCTTGAGTTCTATTAATTATCTCGCCGAAAATCTTCAGGATATCCCTGCATTGATGGTCCCCTGTATTCTGGGGCGACTTGACTCAGTTGATGTTGCTTATAACGTCCAATATCAAGCCACCATGTATGCTTCAATTATCCCAGCGGTTTGGAACTTTATGCTTGCCGCACGAGCGCGGGGTTTGGGCACATGCTGGACAACCTTACATTTGCCGTTCGAACAGGAAGTGGGGAGCATCTTGGAGATTCCAGTTCAAGAGGTTACTCAAATAGCCATGATCCCGATTGCTTACACACTGGGAACAAAATTTAAGTCGGCACCACGAAGACCGTTGCATGAAGTTATGCGGCTGAACAAATGGTAAGTCGTCAAATCGGCTGAGAGAGCACATGCCATCGTTTGAAATCGACTCGAAGTGCTTGTTTTAATGAGCTGTCTCAAGATCGCTTAATGCCTTTTTGGGATGGTTTCTGCAAACAATAATGCTTGGAACAAGCAAAGTGAGCCCATTAGTTTTTGATGCTGCCCGCTAGGGTGCTAACCAAACAGGTAAACCCAGGCCGGAAAGGAGCCAAAAGCCACTCAAAAAAATTAGAAACACAGCAATCATGAACGCTCTCATTTTTTACCTCACTATCAGTAGGAAACGCTGGACACTCAGCAATTCATCAGATGCTTAGCAGCCAGCACCAATAATACGCATCATTTGGGCTAATATCTTACTAACAGTTTATTGACTTCAGAATAAATTTTAATAATGCTTCTATTTGTGAAATTCAATCACGTTTGCTTATGACGCTTTTGTGTCAACGGTTACAACACTGCCGGTCTCAGCATCTTCTGGTTGCAAGGTGATATCGATTCGATACAACCTTACCCACTATCAGTCCCAAGATAATATAAACTGGCGCGGTCAGCATTGCCAAGATTGACTCCCCCTTCAGTAAATTCACCGAGCCGTCGGATAACAATTGCCCCATACCTATCTGATAGGGGATGACGTAGTAGTTTATTAGGAGAGGAGGCATCAACAAGCCATACAATATCAAAAAGCCTGAGGCAAGCATTGTTGCCTTGGCTTTTTTTGGATCATGATCTTCATTCGGGGTTCTATGCAAATGCTTGCGGTAGTTAATTTCTCGCTCTGTCACCGTGCCTACTCTGGACAAGAGTATAATAGTTGTTATGCTCAAACCCGCACCCAGAATGGCTGGATTGAGGTAACTAGGTAACTGAATAAAGCCTAAAAAATCAAGACCTGCTGGAATTACGTTTCCAAAAAAGCCTGCAATAATGCCCCAAAAGGCTGCTTCCGCTGTGATTGATTTGCTCCAGACACTCATGAACCCCACCGGCCCCCAACTTGAAGCGAAAACAGTGCCAATGAAAAGCATTAGCCAAAAGATATTCGGTGGGAAAACAAGGCAGAGGAGAAGGACAACGACACCGGTCGCAAGCATAGCAAGCCTCGAGGAGCCCAGGGTTAATTCCTTTTTGCGTGATAGCAAGTCATTGCTAACACTGAAACCGACGAGAGAAAGAAAAGTCGATGCGGACGATAGTGCTGCTGCCATAATGCCAGCTAGTAAAAGGGCGCCTAGGAATTCTGGAACCAGATTTTTGGCTGCCCAAATTATTACAGTCTCAGCCGGCGATATCTCGGCGTTAGCCACATTGATCAATCCGCCAACGCCGTAGATTAGAATCTGCATCAGAGCGACTGCGAAGCAGGCGTATATGGCGGCCCGGATTACCACATGCTCGTCCCGTGCCATAAGATGCCGGCTGGCTTGCCAAGGCCCCACCGCATAAACAAAGCCCCATGACATATCCATGACGAGGCTCCAAATAAGGTAATCAATGGGTGTTTCCCATTCAGTGCCGGATCCTATTGTTCCATGCCAACTTGCGATGTCATGTTTACTTTTAATGCGAGTTAAGTCCTCGACGGCCTGTGCGGTTCCTCCCATTCCTTCAACAACGTAGTAGACAAAAAAAACTGTTGCGGTGCAAAATAAAAGAAACATCAGTGTATCGGTTAAAATGACTCCTTTGGAGCCGGAGTACATCGTAAATACTGTATAACTCAACCAGGCCAGCACTATTGCTGCAAAATAATGTAACCCGGTTAACTCAGATAGGAGGATGGCTGCGCCTTGAGTGACCACAACTAGGTACCCCCCGAGGCCAATAATGATGGTTAGTCCGGCAACCTGCTGAACTCTGTGGCTATCAAATCGTTGCCCAAAAAAATCAGCGATGGTTGGCGCCTGACTGCGCCGCAGAAACGTGCCAAAAAACAGTGCGCCATATACATATCCGATTACGGCAATGCCCGGCATTAATATATAGGGCCCCAATTGGCCATCATAAGTGAACCCTGCCTCGCCGAGGAAAATTGATGCGCTAAATACGCTTGCCACTAAAGTACCGACGATAAGAATGGTTGGAGCCTGACGGCCAGCGACAAAATAGTCGTCTAATTTTTTTACGCTTCTGCCTGCATAGAGGCCGACTAATATAAAAACAATTACGCTACATGTGATTGCGATCGAAAAAATATTCAAGCTATTTTAGCCTTCGGGGCGAACACAAAATTTCTAACGTATGAGAGTTTTCGTGTCGAGTAACCCATACAATTACTTTAAACCGCGAGCGGCAATCGCGTTTAATTGTTCTTTTGTGGCTGGTTTTTGATGCTTTTCTTTCCAGCTGCTGTACGGCATTCCATAAACCGCTTCTTGTGCCTGTTCAATATCGATATCTGCTCCTTGCTTTTCGGCCTCCGCCATGTACCATTTGCTAAGACAGTTGCGGCAAAAACCTGCAAGGATCATAAGATCGATATTTTGAGCGTCTTTATTTTCATCAAGATGAGTTATGAGACGTCTGAAAACCGCTGCCTCTATATCTCTTAGCTTTTCAGATTCCAACATATGTGATCCTCTCAATTTAAGCACTAGTTCAAGTGTGCGGGTTAATCAAAAGTTCTATCGGGTAAAAATTTGATGGGTATAACCCTCGGGAATCGGGGGATGCTGCGGATTAGCGGACCGTTCGTGCCGGATCTCTCGAAACTGCATCGCATTACTAGGTTTGAATAAAACGAGATTCTCATCCGACAAGGATTTTATATAGTACTCGTCAATAATGGAACCACCCCAAGCAGATTGCGTTTTTTCTGTAATCAAAATGAAACCATGCTCGATCATGATTGATTCGGAAAAGCGTTCTCTACGGAATTCCTTATTATGGTGATACAGGATCAACTGGTCTACTGTGGCCGTGTCGTTTTCTCGTTCGATGATCTCAGACCAGTCCGTGTGAAATTCATCGTATTGCACATATGACTGAAAATGGCCGTTTAGCTGATCTGATGAAACATATGGGGCCTTGAAAAAGGTCTTACTTTCTTGTTCGAAAACTCCTGAAACAGTCAGCGAAAGTAGATTGTCCTTCAATAATATAGAGCTACTTTTCCCGTCTAGAATTATAAACTTGTTAATGCTAATTGGCATGATGTTAAAGGAACGCTTTGGGTTAGAGCGCAAAATTGAGCTAAAGGTGATAGTTTTGCCAAAAACGTGTGCATGAGATTCGCCAGTGGATTCTACCCAGAACCCCTGGAGCATTTCCTCTGTTTTGTCTTTAGGCACTCCGCATGACATCATGAGGGCTGAAGCTAAAAAAAAAGTGACGACTTTGATAATTCTCATCGCGAACAATTCAGTTCACTGATTTTGTTGATACACTGATTTGGCTACTACGTTGTTTGTAAAACGTTTCAAGTGTATCGCCTGAATGACTGAAAGCGCAAAGGCAACTCTCGAAAAACTTGGCCCTAGCGCGATTTCGCGATTGCGCAATCTCATTGATCAGGTGCTTTCACACACGCCAAATTTATCGCGCCACTACCATCGCTCGATGTTGTTGAGGCTTTATTCTTTCCGCATGCACCTGCGCTGCGGTCGCGGCGGTGATACCGGACATCTTCATGAAACAGCCTTACTGCGCGCCGTCTCGTCCTGCGTATAAGCTTCTGC
>CAJWMT010000038.1:0-21733 GCA_913044275.1 uncultured Cellvibrionales bacterium | reverse complement strand
GTAGGCACATTTAATTTTTCAAACTTTGGAATGCAACTCAAATTTCGGATTTTAGATAAAGAAAAGTTAAGTAAGTTGGTGAGTTTTGATGCTGTGTAGGAGATTTACAATCCTTGAACAATATGACCGCGATGACAAATTTATTGAGTGTGAAGCAACTAGAGTTTGGAGCGGGAGCTTAGTAACTCGCGATACTCTCTCCATGCCTTTGGATATCAATACCCGCGGCTCCGCCTTCAATCAATGGATCGAACATGTCAAACACACCCGTTTCCATGCGCCATTCAACATACTTATTATAATCCGCTAGGCTTTTCCAGTCTTCAACCAGCGTATATGTGTCGGTTTCTTCATTAAGAAACAATTGCAGGCTTATGCAGCCTTCGTATGCGCGAGTTTCTGGCAGAATTTGCATCAACAAATCTGTGGCCTCTCTCATTTTTTCAGCCTTGATTCGAAAAATGGCTACGACAAGATTTTGCATTTTTTATTCCTTATTCCTTATTCCAGTTTCTAGTTTCAAGCACAATTGGTTTCGAGCATTAACATAAGTTTATCCGAGTTGAACTCAAAAGGATAAGAAAATAAAGACCTTTGGGGCATGACTTGGGAGGCTTAGTAAAATATTCTAAATAGGGTCAACTATTTCTTTATCGCTGTACTATGATCTTTTATAGTGTTCTTGCTTTTTCAAGTAACCTGCGTGCACGTTGTTGAGCAAACGGATTTTGATATAAAGAATCATGGCTTTCGACGCCGACGTCGAATATGCAATCTTCTTTAGGTCTAGCTACGCACAGCAGAACATAGCCTTCGCGCGTTTGACGTTTATTTAAAGCGGTTCCATTTGGTTGACGCACGCTCCCGGCTATTATCTTGGCTGCGCAGGTAATGCATCCGCCATAACGGCATGCGACTGGCAGAACACATCCAGCAGCTTCTGAAGCGTCGATGATGCATTCATCCTCTCTCACATGAAGAGTTAGATTTTGGCGATTCCTAAGTCTAATGTTATATGTGGGTTTTCGTTCCAACATAATGCCTAAATTTGGAGGTCATTGATACCTCGGTCTGTAACACTACACCCAAATGTCTGAAGAACAATCTCCGCCTGGGTATCTGGTCTCATGCGCTCTGGCGGGCCCATTGGGCTCATTTCCGAAGTCTAGAAGGAAATCTTTTCGGATTTTCATGCCGCCATTTTCTATGTCACAATCTACCACAAGCATTATGCCGCCTTTGTCTTTCATATTAGGGTAGAATTGATTATCCCACGTTGAGAAAAGTGATGTGGTCACGTAAAGACGTTTACCATCGAGGGACAATTGAATCATTTGCGGGGCACCATCCACTGTTCGCCCATTGACCTCAGGAGCTTTACCAAGCAGTCCACCCATCCACACTTGGCCCGTCAATTTAGGGTTTGATGGATCAGAAATGTCATATTGCCGCAAATCCCCATGCAACCAGTTTGAGAAGTATAGGTACTTGTCATCCATTGAAATCAGGATGTCGGTAATTAACCCGGGCATTGGAACCGGGAAGTCTTCCACATCAATAGCGTCGACATCAATCACTTTTTCAATTTTTAACTCACCCGTTTCATCTTTAAACCAATGGAATATATTTGAACTCAACGTAGCGCCTACAAAACCATGCGTGCTATCAGGGTTGTGAAGGAAGCGAGCCTCTAATGGAATTAAGCCATCGGCGCCGAGATCTATAGTTTTTTCTATGTTTCGGTTCTTAAAATCCCAGAAGTGGATTTGTTGTCCATATTTGCCTCGACCAACGTCTTCGAGATCAAATCCTGGCATAAAAGTATTAGGCGCACTCCATTCGGTAGAGACCATCATATTGTGGCGTGGTTGATACCAAAAGTCGTAGCTGAACTTCATACCTGTTGTATCATTTTCCCAACGCCCCACAATGTTGAAATCTTTATCTAGATGCAAGTAGCCGCCGGGACCATTACCGTTCGCATCGCCGAGCATAGACACTATGATATCCGCTCCTAAACAATGCACAGTGTGTGGTGCAGACAAGTTAGTTTTTGTCTTTATTTCTTCACCGTTAATCGTCTTAAAAAGGGAGGGTCTTCTTGGATTTGTAGCAGTATCTACGATATAGAAATTGGTTGTTCGTACGCCTGGGATGATCAAATATTTTCGTTCCATGTTCCCGTCGTCATTACATGACGAACAGGCATTCCAACCCATGTGATGGAGCTCATCTCCAATAACGCCAAACTCCGTCCTGTGTATTACCTGGCCATAGGAGGGGCTTTCTTCATCAACATCTATAGTCGCCAAGTAGTCTGGTTTTTCTATACCAGTACCGGTATAAATACAAACCGTGTAAACGATCTTTTCACGAGGTGCTTTTACAGCATCCTGTGGTGAGGCGTATCCGGGGCCTGCACAGCAGCTGTTCATACTTTCTGACATTTTCAAATCCTCCTATTTGTGAGCATCACTCAGCTCATTCTAACCCTCAGCGAGCCTGTTTTTCAAAAAATACTGCATTCATATGGATTAACTGCTTTACAACTACGTTCAATCGAAATTTGCACATCTTTCATTAATTTTGATGTCAAAATTATTTGTACAATATACCATATTGACTTGTCTATTTCGTTTTGTGAGACTTGCAGAATATCAATTGAAGTTGTTTTCCCATGAAGCTGAGAGGTATTGGGTTTTTGGGAGGCACGCGCCACAAGGGCGGAGTCTTTATCATATTGAGAAATACGCGGTATTGAATTTGTTTTAGCATGTTGAGACCCGGTAAATGAACACACAAAATCCAGAGGTGCATTGTTTTTTTGATGAGGAAACAAATGCTGCTTGTTATATCGTTAAAGATCCTGCATCACAATCATGTGCCATCATAGATTCCATTTGGGATTTTGATTTGGCTTCAGGGACTATGCATACAGCCCACGCGGATCGATTGATCGATGAGATTATTTCCAAAAATTGGAAGCTTGAATGGGTAATAGAAACTCATGTCCATGCAGACCATTTGTCTGCCGCGCCATACTTGTCCAAGCGTTTCGGAGCAAAAATTGGTATAGGTTCAAACATCAATGCGGTTCAAAGGGTTTTCGGTAAAGTATTCAATGCAGGAACTCAATTTGAAATGGATGGAAGCCAATTTGATCGTCTATTTATGGACGGTGATAATTTCACTATTGGAGGTTTGAGAGTCGATGTCATGCATACTCCAGGACATACGCCTGCCTGCGTGACTTATATCATTGGTAATTCTGCCTTTATCGGTGACACATTATTTATGCCAGATTTTGGCACTGCTCGTGCTGATTTTCCCGGAGGTTCTGCGACAGAACTTTACCACTCCATTCATAAGATTCTTGCGCTTCCCGATTCGACGAGATTATTTCTTTGCCACGACTATAAAGCACCTGGTCGAGATTCTTATTGCTGGGAGACGACTGTAGCCGAGCAGAAAGAACTCAATATTCATGTGGGCCGAGGCACAACTGAAACAGAGTTCGTCTCAATGAGAACCACCAGAGATGAGGCTTTGTCAATGCCCAAGCTACTAATACCGTCGATCCAAGTCAACATGCGAGCAGGAAAACTACCGCCAGCGGAAAACGATGGGAACGTCTATCTTAAAATCCCGATCAACAAACTTTAAAAACTTTCTGGAGAGAACAATGTCCATTTCATATCAACTTTTAATTGTTGGGGGTGGAGCTGCGGGGCTGGCGACAGCATCGAGTTTGAAAAAGCGTAATACATCTTTGGACATCGGAATTATAGAGCCTGAAGACAGGCACTACTATCAACCAGGTTGGACCATGGTAGGAGCCGGAGTATTTGATAAACAGGAAACATGCAGAGATATCGGTGATGTTTGGCCAAAAGGGGTTAGTCGAGTCAAGGGCGCAGTCGAGAGTTTTGAGCCAGAGAATAACCACGTTATTTTGGAAAATGGAAAACGAATTGGTTATGAGATTTTAATTGTAGCTGCAGGTTTAAAACTTGATTGGGATGCTGTCGAGGGCTTGACCGATTCGTTGGGTAAGGATGGAGTTACGTCGAACTACCGTTATGATCTTGCTCCTTATACCTGGAGACTCGTGAGGGAGATGGAGGGCAAGGAAGCAATTTTTACTCAACCTCCTATGCCTATTAAATGCGCAGGAGCTCCGCAAAAGGCTATGTATCTTTCTTGCGACCACTGGCAAAGGCGTGGCCAACTATCTGAGATGAAAGTGTCTTTTTGTAACGCAGGCCCGGTTTTATTTGGCTGCGCTACCTACGTTCCCCCGCTTATGGAATATGTCAAGCGGTATGGGATTAACCTTGATTTCAATTCTAACCTTATAAAGATTGACGGTTCCGCCAAGACAGCATGGTTTCGTATTAGTGAGGAGGGCGCTGAGGCAGAGTTGGTAGAGCGTCGCTTTGATATGATACATGTCTGCCCACCTCAAAGGGCCCCTGATTTTGTCTCAGATAGTTCAATATCTAATGAAGCTGGTTGGGTGGATGTAGATCATGAAACGTTGCAGCATAATAAGTACGAAAATATTTTTGGCTTGGGGGACGTTACGGCTACTCCAAATGCAAAGACGGCGGCGGCGGCAAGAAAACAGGCTCCAATTGTTGCCGAAAACGTGATTTCATTTTTGTCAGGTGGCGAACTAAAACCTTTGTATGATGGTTATGGCTCATGTCCGCTCACCGTTGAGAATGGAAAAATAATTTTGGCCGAATTTGGATATGGCGGACAAGTCATGCCTACTTTCCCATGGGATTCAACGAAGGCCCGACGCTCTGCATGGTTTCTAAAAAAATCTGTGTTGCCCGCAGTCTATTGGGGGGCAATGCTGAAAGGAAGAGAATGGTTGACTGCTACTACTAAGACTGGTTAGCCAGACAGCTTATGTTTGCAAAGAAGCCTCTTTGTGGCTGACACGGAACTGCTGCTTGGTGTAACTGTGCATTCCTTAATTTATGTCAGATATTGAAAATCTACATAGAACCTGATTACCATAAAGCTGCTCAAAGCCACTGCGGTTGCAGCTAAAAAACCCACCAAAAATGGCTTGTAGCCAACTGCGTTAAGTTCCGAAAGATCGGTGGACAGACCGAGAGAAGCCATGGCAATTCCTAGACAAATGCTTGAAACGGTTTTCACAAGCGATATCACATAGTGCCAGTGCGATTCAGAAATCATAAAAAAGCCTCTGGCTATTAATTCATCGCCGGCTGTTCGGCAAGTGACAAAAAAAATGAAACCAAGCACGAAAAATGGAAATATTTCTCTCAGAGAGTAATTCTCTCCTTGGTTATCTTTCATGTAAGCAAATGCAAAGATTGGTATAAGCAGGAGCAAAAAGCTATTTCGCACCAATTTTGTGACAGTAGCTGCCTCAAGAGTGGTTGAACCGGCAAATTGCTGTTCGTAAATTAGTCCGGACGCGGTCACCTGAGCAGTGTCATGTATCGCAGTACCCAAAAAAAGACCAATAGCTTTTTGATTGCCGTCAAAGAGTGTCTCGGCAAGGTAGGGATAGCAAAACATCCCGATGAGTCCGAATAGAACGATATTGGCTACGGCATAGGTGATTTCTCCTTTTTTGGCGTTGATGACTGGTGCGAGCGCAATTATTGCGCTCGCACCGCAAATGGAGGTACCTATCGCCATCAGGTAACTCATTTCGGAGGAAATCTTTAGCCGGTGGCTGGTAAGTTTAATCACAGATAGCACAGTTAGTATACAAATGATTACTAGTGGTATAGAGAGCGCTCCATATGCCAATACATCGCTCAAGCTGATACGTATGCCTAAAAAAATAATTCCTAGCCGTAAAATATTTTTTTGCGCAAAACTAACACCGGGTTCAAAACGTGCATCAGGTTTGAAGATGTTCTTTGTGATGATGCCAATAAGAACAGCAAATATCACGGTTGGGATAGGACTGTGCTGATTTCCCGATAAAATGGTACTAATTAAATTGCTTGTGAAGTATGCGGCTGCGAAAATCGTGACACAGAGAATTAGACCGGTGATGCTTTTTTTTATTTCATTCATAATCTTGGCTTTAAATATTTGCGCGATGGAGTAAAAAAATCAAGTTATAGCAACCTTGCTCAACCCGCTATGGAGGCAGCAGATCGGAAGAAAGCCACTTGCGCCTTCCGAATTTTTTAGGGCCATAGTTCGCAGACAAATAATCTAATATCGTCGCTTCGACTTGACCTAGAGGCCATAATCCTTGAGATTCTTGCATCCATCGAATTGTAGAAAGCCATCCTAGGCGATCTGCTTTATTCTGAATAATCAGTCGGGCTGAATGGCATGCAGTGCAATGGGCTCGAACCAACTCCATGCCTGGCCTATTGATCAATCCAGTTGCAGGGTCGTTATCCGATGCGATTGAGGGGGATGAATTAAAAATAATGATTAGTGGCAGTAGCAATTTCATATTACTTTGACGGCAATTCTATGACATGCATTATTCAGATACCCTTTGGGATTCCAGCCAGGCACCACCATTGGTTGTGCCGTTTGATTTTGATCTGAAGCTCTAGCCCAGACTTCATAATAACCTATTTGAGGAAACTTAATTTGCCCAGAAAAATGTTGCCATGCAAGACGATTTGCTGGTTTTTCGAGATGCGCTCTCTTCCAAGTTTGCCCAAAGTCAATCGAGATATCTACTCTTTCCACTGAAAGATCTCCTGCCCATGCATGTCCCCTAAATATCATCTTATCCCTCAGGGGTTGCAATACTCCAGAACGAGGAAATGTAATTAGTGATTTTATAGGCATAGATTCAATGATACACATATCCTGCTCATCTACATCTACACCGGGAGCAACTGATGTACAAGGAACGCGGTAAGAGTAACCGCCCATTTTTGCACCATCATGCACTCTGTTTCTAATGCTAATTCGTTTTAGCCATTTTCCTGAAACGGAGGCGGGCCATCCTCCAATAACTAATCTCAGAGGATGACCATTCATTGCGGGGAGATCATGCCCATTGATAGCCCAAGCAATAAGTGTCTCGTCTTCCATTGCCTTGCTTATTGGGACTCCTCGACTGATTGATACTTTGTTTGGCTTAAGGGATATATGCGAATCAGCACCATAGTATCCGATATAAGCAGCATCCTCTTTAACACCCACAGCACTCAGGACATCCGCCAAACGCACTCCGCTCCATGCTGGGCACCCGACGGCACCAGTACTCCATTGGTTTCCTTGAGCTGGCGGGTCAAATTCTGAGCGCCCATTGCCACCACATTCCAAAGTCAGCTGAAACGCATAATGTTTAAAATTAGATTTTAGATCAGCGATTGAAAATGTCATTGGCTTAACTGCTGACTCACCATCAACAGTCAACTTCCAATTTTCGGCATCCACCGATTTTGGCGGAATACCGTTATTTCGGACAAAGAGTTTGTCAGCAGGGGTGACTCGATCATCCAAAAGGTACGCGGGTGTTTCAGCATTGATTGGGCGATCATTCAGTACAACTAATTGGGGATGCTTCCCTTCAATCCTGAAGGGGCCCGCTTCTTCCGCCAGTGCTGCTGGGATCAGACCGCTGGGCATAAAGTGACTGAAAACGATTTCGGCGCCAAGAACAGCAGACATTCTTGATAATCCTGATAGGAAACCTCGTCGAGTAATAGGACAGCTGCTGCGATCGAAAACCCATTTGTCGGCTTTTACGGCATCGGTTTCATAGAGTTGCCCTAAGCCTAAATGGAATTTTGTATTCTTAATGCGATTTCTTGACATTCATATATTTTAACAAAATTTTTTGCAATACCATTGTGAAAATTATTTTCTGGTTTACTTGGAATAGTCCAGTTTGATCGATGTAAGACAAGATTTATGGGCTTTATGGGTTCGCTCGGATCTCGAAAGTCCCACAGATTTTATTTTTTAAATGTTCGGCCGTTTGATACCATGAGCATGCGCATTATGAGACTAACTATGACAAACAGACAAAAGTGGCAACGGATGAACTGGCGAGACCCCTTTCTCTTGGAGGACCAGCTTGCTGAGGATCAAAAAATGGTGCGTGACAGTGCAAAGCAGTATGCTGAGAATTGCTTAGCACCCCGAGTCAAAGAGGCATTTCGGAATGAGAATATAGACGAAGCTATATTTCGAGAGATGGGTGAAATCGGATTGCTAGGTTGCACTATCACAGGGTATGGATGCCCCGGGGTTGATTACATTTCGTACGGTCTCATCACTAAAGAAATAGAAGCAGTAGACTCTGGATATCGCTCTATGATGAGTGTGCAATCTTCTCTGGTAATGTATCCGATTTATGCCTTCGGTTCGGAGCAGCAGCGGGAGAAGTATTTGCCAAAATTGGCGACCGGAGAGTGGATTGGTTGTTTTGGGTTAACAGAACCAGATCATGGTTCTGATCCGGGGAGCATGGTTACTCGGGCAATAAAGGTGTCTGGCGGTTATAAGATAACGGGATCCAAAATGTGGATTTCTAACAGTCCTATTGCGGATGTGTTTGTTATTTGGGCAAAGACTGTCGAGGACAAGATCAGAGGGTTTATTCTCGAGAAAGGAATGGAAGGGCTTAGGTCTCCAAAGATTGGAGGTAAGTTAGCTCTACGTTCGTCTGTAACTGGTGAAATCATTATGGACGAAGTATTCGTTAGCGATGCCCAACTTCTACCAAACATCGAAGGCTTGAAAGGACCATTCGCTTGTCTGAATAATGCTCGCTATGGAATTGCTTGGGGAGCACTTGGGGCAGCCGAAACCTGCTGGACGGTCGCTAGGGATTATGTTTTGACAAGATCGCAATTTTCTAAACCGCTCGCCGCTAATCAATTGATTCAGTTAAAACTCGCTGATATGCAAACAGAAATCAGCATAGGTCTTCAGAGTTGCTTTCGGGCTGGCCAATTAATGGATTCCAATAATATTTCACCGGAGCTCATTTCTTTGATAAAAAGAAATTCCTGCGGAAAAGCGCTCGAAATTGCTAGAATAGCTAGAGATATGATGGGCGGCAATGGCATCTCTGATGATTATCCGGTAATGCGTCACATGGTCAATTTAGAGGTGGTGAATACGTATGAGGGCACACATGATATCCATGCATTAATTCTTGGCAGAACTCAAACTGATATCCCAGCCTTTTAAGATTATTTAGTCGGAGCGGCTGAAGCTAAGGTTAAAAAATGGTCGTCTTCATGCTACTTAATTATCGCTGGCACTCAACTTTTATCCGGTGAGTCAAAAACGCAACACACTTGAAGCATATGAACTATCACTCTTAACTTAAGTGAACGTGAGCGGGTGAGTACATCAGTTATCCATTGGAGAGTCCTGAGATGCAAGCACCATCTAACCAGTACCGCGGTTGCAGCGGAGGAAACGTGTCAGTGATTTCGGATAATTGGAACGATTTTGTCGATTAAGTCGACTAATTCAAGTTTGTTTTTGACTATTTCATCTACTGTAAGTCCTTGGAGCTCGTGGGGAAAAACTAACCATTGTTCCGTTTCATGGATAAAATAATCTGGTTTATAACATGTTTTATTATTGGCCGGCTTGAAGTACGGCGTTGCAACACGAATATGCGGCGTGTTTTTTTTGCACGCTTTTTTTAAGTCTTCGATGACCCTCTGAATGGACAAACCTGTATCGAAAACGTCATCGACTATTAGTAATGCATCATGCGATTCCACCTGCCGAATAATATAATTTAGGCCATGTACTTTGATGTCTGGATTACGCTGACCTATTCCGCTGTAAGATGATGTGCGAATAGCGATATGATCTGATTCTAGACCGAGCAAAGCTAAAAATTCTTGGACTGCGATTCCAACTGGAGCTCCTCCGCGCCATACGCCAACAATATAGTCGGGCTTGAAGCCGCTTTCATAGACTTGCCAAGCTAGGCGGTAAGATTCCTCTAATAGGCGCCCCGCATGAATGTATAGCTTCTCCATAAAGATTTAGGCCTTAATTTATAAAACTTGATAATAGTTCATGTTAGCATGCTTGACCGCATCTAAGCATTGCAAATTAAACTAGCATAGATCGTCAATACCTTTTTATTGAGATTTAAATCGAGCTGATTGGATTTTGTATAGTGGAATAATTAAAGCTTTCTAGATTGAGAGCTATGCGTTGTTCGCATTGTTGCATAGAAACTCGGGAGTTTCCTAAGTCCTTTGGTCAAATCGATTGTAAAATTTGATCGGTTCGAGAGAAGTGATAAGCAATGCTTTTTCTACGGAAATACCATAGGTAAGATGCAACAACGTATTTCAGAGAATATAAATTTTCTACAAATTTTTGTTAGGAATTGTTGCTGCATTGCAAAGCCTCATCCTAGGAGTTGTAATTCAAAAATGATTGTTTAGAGGGCGGAAATGATCGAAAAATTATTTAAATTGAGAGAGAGAGGCACCACTGTGGGTACGGAAATACTCGCAGGCCTGACCACTTTTTTGACGATGGGGTACATAATTTTTGTTAACCCTCAGATTATGTCAGATGCAGGTTTGGACTTAGGTGCAAGTTTCGTTGCAACATGTCTGGTAGCAGCTTTAGCCTGCTTTATTATGGGTTTTTATGCTAACTGGCCCGTAGGCTTAGCTCCTGGGATGGGACTAAATGCCTTTTTCACGTTCACTGTCGTGGGAGAGATGGGTCATGACTGGCAGGTTGCATTGGGCGCCGTATTTCTGGCTGGTGTGCTTTTTTTCATAATCAGCATCACCCCGCTACGTCGATGGATTCTTGAGAGTATCCCTTTAAATCTCCGAATAGCAATGGGTGCCGGTGTTGGACTTTTTATCGGCTTCATAGGACTTAAAAATGGTGGTCTCATTGTGCCAAATGACGCCACCTATTTAGCTCTCGGCGATTTAACTGATCCTACAACATTATTGGCTGCCCTGGGTTTCCTGATTATTGCAATAATGTCAATCCGCGCTGTTCCGGGCGCAATACTTGCAGGAATTATTGTTGTAACTCTAATTGCTTTAGGCGCTGATTTGGTTCAATTAACGGGCGTAGTCGCTATGCCCCCCAGCCTTGGGCCCACGTTTATGCAACTGGATATACTAGCAGCGTTTGATGTTGCAATGATTAGTGTCGTCGCTGCATTTTTGTTTGTTAACTTGTTTGACACTGCAGGAACGCTATTAGCTGTAGCCAACCGCGCTGGCTTAACAAACGATAAAGGTGAGATTCGGGACCTCGATCGAGCATTAAAAGCAGATAGTGCCTCAAGTGTTTTAGGTGCATTTGTCGGTTGTGCGCCGGTCACGAGCTACGTTGAGAGCTCTGCTGGAGTGTCTGCAGGCGGCAGAAGTGGTCTCACTGCTATTGTAGTTGGAGTTTTATTCCTATTGGCCATATTTATGTCTCCAATTGCTGCGGTTATACCATCATATGCGACGGCCGGAGCGCTGATTTATATCGCCATGCTCATGCTCAGTGGGCTAGAGTTTTTAGACTGGTCCGATCGCAGCGAGGTGCTGCCGGCCATGTTAACTGTTGTGCTCATTCCCCTGCTCTTTTCGATTGCAGACGGCATAGCAATCGGATTCATTACTTACTTTGCGATAAAAATTTTTACCGGCCAATGGCAAAAACTCACGCCGGCGGCTTGGCTAATGACTGGATTATTTGTTACAAAGTTCGTTTATATGTAAGAAATCTTGGGTGGCGCTTAGTAATAAACTCCCTAGAAAGGGGGAGGCGCCTGATACTGAGGTTTCATACCTAGTTGGAGCGTTTTCCCTAAATGGCTATAAACATATGTGCAGATCCGATTTTTGATATCGGACAAACATATTGAGATTGAGCTGCATTGGCTTATCAGAGAAAGGCTTCATAAATCAATTAATTTGGGATTTTTCTTTTATGACATAAGGAAAAAATACTAGTCATGATATGAGCTTTAGTCCGCTAAACCCATGATAAAGTTGTTGACCTTTTTAGCAATCTTTAGACATAATCTACGCACGTTGTTAGAGGGCATTTTTAGTCGTGGTGAAAAAATACTGTGGATGGCTTTTTTGCTTTCACAAGCTAATACTTGGATTGTTTTGATCCCCCGACAAACCAATATGTCGATGACTTCGAGTCGGTAAAGCCCGTTTGCAATTCGTTAAGACCGGGGCTTTATTTTTGCATTCTGCGGTAAATTCCTGATGTCAAGTTTTTAGAAAATATCACTTACTTTTGCACTGGGAAGGACCTCACAAATTAAATATGCACCACCAAGAAACATTTTTGTGTCTATTATTGTTTAAGACCGGCAGTCTTTAAAAGTCATAATTTTTTTTCTTTGGTTTGTTAGTGTTTTAGGAGCAAGTCAAAACGAGCAGATTTTATGGCATGAAATCTGCAGCGTAGAGCGTGATAGCACTTGTGTGTCTAATTAAATTTTGTTTTGGAAGGGAATTTGACGAATGAATAGGCTAAGGAAATTGGGTTTAAAAAGAAGTTCACTAGTTATTTCGTGCTTCACTTTTTGCTGGGTTTCTTCGGCATGTGCGGATGCGCGGCTCGAGGAAATAATCGTGGTTTCGGAAAAAAGAAGTGAAAGTTTGCAAGACCTTTCGCAAGCGGTGACGGCGCTGAGTGGGGAAGATTTGGATGCGAAAAACATTAACAGCTTTGTCGATCTTAGCGCTATCGCACCAGGGGTCACGGTTGCTAAGAATGAAGGTTTTAAAACAATTATCTCTATTCGGGGAGTGGGTAACGAAACAAACCAGAACGCAATTGCGGCGCCTTCGGTCTCTTATCATATGGACGGCATCTACATAGCCTCACCGTTCTCATTGCAAACCGATTTCATAGACGTAGAGAGGGTTGAAGTTTTGCGTGGCCCGCAGGGTACTTTGTTCGGTCAAAACTCCACCGGTGGGGCCATCAATGTAATCAGCAAGCCTCCCTCAGTTGAAGAAATGAGCGGAAAAACTGATTTGACCATTGGCGATCACGGTTTGGTTAAGGCGAGAGGCTCCATCAATGTTCCAATCTCTGATACAGCGGCTACACGAACCTCGATTTCGATTACTGAACGCGATGGCTTTAGCGACAACACTTATACAGGACAAGAACTTGACGATGCGAGCCATATTAGTTTCCGAACCGACTGGTCTTTTTATTTAAACGAAGCCACTAACTTGCGTTTTTTTGCTCAGTATTTTGAAGCTGATAACAATGGCGCGGCGATTAAAGGAATTGATGACCCTACACCGGATCCCAGAAAATTGTCGCAAGAAACGATATCGGATTACGAATTAGAGTCCAAGGTAGTGGCTGGCATACTTGAATCAGATCTCGGATCGGTAACGGTTAAGGCGCTAGTAAGCTGGCAAGAGGACGATATAAGAGTTGTGCGCGATAATGATCGTCATAACTGGTTCCAAGAGGGAAACACATATTTAAGGTCGGAATTTAATCCTGAATCAGCGATCGTGAATACTAAAACCGCAGAAATTAATCTCATTTCTAATGAACCGTTATTTGGATCGTTGGATTGGATTGTGGGGGCTTTTTACTATGATTTTGAGTACGAGAATCACATAAGGGAATTCATAGATTTCGGTTGGGATGGAAATTTCGATGGGTCATTTGATGACCCCACTCTTGGCATCACCATTCCTGGAGAGTGGGGCTTTATTTCTGATGCTGTGCCAACTCGCGAGTCGCACTCTTTTTATGGGCAAACCACTTACAGCTTTTCGGATAGTTTCAGACTAATTACTGGGCTTAGATATACAGAAGACACAGTAGAGAGCCATGTTTCAAACTTTTTTTCTCCAGTAGTCAGAATTTATCAGGCCCTTGATGAAATGACTGGTCGCATTGCGGGAGAGTATGACTTCGGCGGAGATTCAATGGCATATATTTCATATACCGTAGGGTTCAAACCCGGCGGTAGTAATCTTACATATGGATTTACTGAGGCAGAGGACGCAGAAATGGGGAATGCGATTGCACCTCCGCTTGTCTTCCCAACATTTGAGAGTGAAACGATTACCGCTTATGAGATAGGCCTGAAAACTGATTTCTTGGATGGGAGAGTAAGAGCCAACATAGCGGCTTTTTTGTATGATTATGAGGATCTACAATTCCAGGCTACGGATCCAGATGTGTTTCGTGGAGGCGTAGCAAATATCCCAGAATCGGAAATGAAGGGACTTGAGATTGAATTCTTGGCGTTGCTATCGGACTCGTGGTCACTGGACGTCAAGATGGCTTTTCTAGATTCAGAGATTACAGCAGACTACGACACGCTCGACAATGTGAAAGCGGGGCCTTATTTCTTTGGCCAAGAAGACATTAGATACAGTTTGCGTGAAAACATTAATGGTAATGAGCTCGCTAAAAGTCCAGATTTTACTGCAAATGCAAGCCTAACTTATCAGAGTGATTTGGCGTCGGGTCATACTGTAAGCGGCTCTCTTGAAATTGTTCATCGTGGCGAGTTTCAGCAGAGAGTAATCAACAACATGTCGATAGATAAAGTGAATGACTACACATTAGTAAACTTGGTGACTAGCATCCAACCAGCCAATAGCGCTTGGAGTTACAGTTTGATGGTTTTCAATGCGACAGACGAAGACGGAGTTAATTCGAGCATGACTGATGTATTTGGTGTTAACGCCACGGGTCTAGAACTTATTCCACCTAGGCAGGTTATGGGACGGGTCAGTTATGACTTTTAGCGAGGCTATTGCAAATGTTTCTGAGATCAGCATCTTAACGACGTTGATATGAGAGGAGCACATAGCCTGACTGAGGGGTATGAAGCTTGTGATTGAACGCCCGATCAAATCGTCAGTTCCTAAAATGGGTCTTTGGGCCGATCCAATGCTGTCTAATTGTGGAATGCTTCAACTGCCTCATGTGGCATTATCCTCTTGGATAGATTCTTGCTTCATTGATACCAGCGCTTTCACGGCGACATCAATGTCAGTTGATTTGGTTTTTAAGGTGACTGAACATCAGAAAAGTGGAATTACTTTCCAAGGAAAGCGCGGAAAACCTTGATTAAGATGAGTGCGATCGACAAAAACCAGTTGTCAAATAATCATGACGACTGGATTGCTAGATTAGATTTAGAATTCCACAGTACAGGTGGTCGGACTGCACTTGTTAAGAATCATCACTATGGTCCGCTTTGTGTTCAAAAGCCATTTTACCCAGAGGGGCATGATTTGCCCCACGTTTATCTCATTCATCCTCCGGGTGGAATTGTGTCTGGTGATCGATTGGATATATCCATCCGTCTTAATTCTGGCTCACAGACCTTGATTACTACCCCTGGCGCTGGACGGTTTTATCGAGCAAGAACCCGTAATAGTTTGCAGAAGCAAAGTGTCGATCTCATATTAGGCCATAACTCCAATTTAGAATGGTTTCCCTTGGAGACGATTTTATTTGATGGGGCCAATGCCGAGACGGAAACTACAATTTCTTTGACTGAAGGCAGCATGTTCATTGGTTGGGAAATCTGTTGCTTCGGTATGCCTGCATCCAAGCAAGACTTTTCAAAGGGCAGTTTCTTGCAGAGGTATATTATCAGTATCGATAATATACCGGCATTTGTGGACGTGCTTGACTTGCGTGGTGGCGTTCAAGAGATGCTGGTCGGAAAGGCTGGGATGCAATCGAAGTCAGTAACCGGTTTTTTGCTGATGGGCCCAACAACTGAAGATTTTGAGGATGAGTTGGATAATTTGCGTCGCCATGCGGGGCTTAACCACTTTGAAACATCCTTCTCTTTGTCTAAAGTTGGAGAATTTATAATTGGTCGCTACCTTGGAGACAGTGCTGACGCGGCAAAAAAAGTTTTTACACATTGTTGGACTGTGATGCGACCTCGGATCCTCAGACGGCAAGCATGTTTGCCAAGAATATGGTTTACTTAGTTAGAATTTTTGGATGAGTTTTTGATATGGAATTATTGCCAAGAGAGAAAGATAAGCTAATGGTCTTTACCGCCGCTTTGCTTGCGGAGCGACGGCTGCTAAGGGGTTTAAAACTTAATTATCCCGAGGCAACCGCCTATATAACTATGGCAATTATAGAGGGTGCCAGAGATGGAAAATCAGTGGCTGATCTGATGAGTTCGGGAAGAGAAATTTTAAACGCTGAGCAAGTCATGGAGGGAGTTTCGGAGATGCTGAAGGAGGTTCAAGTGGAGGCTACTTTTCCCGACGGAACTAAATTGGTTACGGTTCATAACCCAATCATATGAAGGACTAGGAGATATCTATGATTCCAGGAGAGCTTTTTGCTGCTGAGGGAGAGATTGAGATAAATAAAAATCGGCGAAAACTCAAAATTACAGTCGAGAATATGGGAGATCGACCCATTCAGGTCGGTTCTCATTACCACTTTTATGAAGTAAACCCGGCATTGCATTTTGATCGCAGTCAAACGAAAGGTTTTCGTTTGAATATAGTGTCTGGAACTGCGGTTCGATTCGAACCAGGTCAAGACCGGGAGATAGAACTCGTTGAACTTGGTGGTGAAAAAAAAGTTTTTGGATTTCGTGGTGAGGTGATGGGTAAGTTGGATGGAGATAATTCATGACTGCTATAGACCGCCGTTCTTATGCGGCAATGTTCGGACCAACTATCGGTGATCGGATACGCTTGGGCGACACCGAACTAATAATTGAGGTGGAAAAAGATTTCACTTCCTACGGAGAGGAGGTCAAGTTTGGCGGCGGTAAAGTTATTCGAGACGGCATGGGTCAGAGTCAAAAATGCTGCAAAGAATCTGTTGATACGGTGATTACCAATGCAGTGATTCTAGATCATTGGGGTATTGTTAAAGCAGACGTTGGTATTAAAGATGGTCGAATAGGTTGTATTGGAAAAGCGGGCAACCCTGATATACAAGATTCCGTCGATATTATTATTGGCCCCGGAACCGAGGTTATTGCAGGTGAAGGTCAAATTCTTACTCCCGGTGGTGTCGATGCCCACATTCATTTTATCTGTCCCCAACAGATAGAAGAAGCACTCATGTCCGGAGTCACTACCATGCTGGGCGGTGGAACTGGACCAGCAACAGGTACGAATGCTACCACCTGCACGCCCGGTCCTTGGAATATAGGTAAAATGCTGCAAGCAACCGATTTTATGCCAATGAATTTGGGCTTCATGGGAAAAGGAAATGCCAGTCTTCCGATTGCCTTAGAGGAACAGCTGTTAGCTGGAGCATGTGGTCTAAAGCTGCACGAAGATTGGGGTACAACTCCGGCAGCTATAGACAATTGTCTTAACGTTGCAGAAGCGTTTGACATTCAGGTGGCTATTCATACTGATACGCTCAATGAATCTGGTTTTGTAGATGATACGATTGCTGCATTCTCTGGGAGAACTATTCATACCTACCATACCGAGGGAGCTGGAGGGGGGCACGCGCCTGACATAATAAAGGCCTGCGCCGAACTAAACGTATTACCGTCATCCACGAATCCGACGCGGCCCTATACAATCAATACAATTGATGAACATCTCGATATGTTGATGGTTTGTCATCACTTAGATTCCTCCATTCCTGAGGATATTGCATTCGCGGATTCTCGCATTAGGAAGGAAACTATTGCTGCTGAGGATATTTTTCATGATCTCGGTGCTTTCAGTATGATTGCATCTGATTCGCAGGCTATGGGACGGGTTGGTGAAGTTATTACTCGAACATGGCAGACTGCTCATAAAATGAAAGTTCAGCGAGGGGCTCTCAAGGAAGATAATGAGTCGATGGATAACTTTCGAGCCAGAAGGTATGTTGCGAAATATACTATCAATCCAGCAATAGCTCACGGTATTAGTGATGAGATTGGTTCCATAGAGGTTGGTAAGTTAGCTGATTTGGTGCTCTGGAGGCCCGCTTTTTTTGGAATCAAACCTGCCATGGTAATCAAGGGAGGTTTCATTGCAGCGGCTCCAATGGGTGACCCCAATGCCTCGATTCCTACGCCGCAACCAGTCCATTACAGAAAGATGTTTGGAGGTTTTGGCTCAGCACCGTTGCACACGTCCGTATTTTTCACATCTCAGGCAGCAATTGATTCCGGCGTTGCCAATAAATGGAATTTGGGAAGGCGTTTAGTTGGATGCAAAAACACCAGAAATATTGATAAGACCAGTATGCTGCTTAACTTCTGGATGCCTAACGTTTCAGTAGACCCGCAAACATATGAGGTCATGGCAGACGGCGAGTTATTGACCTGTGAGCCAGCCATAGAGCTGCCATTGGCGCAGCTCTACAGCCTGTTTTAATACCATCTTATGCGCGTCGACATTTATCAACGGCTTTTTGACGGGGAAACGGCAGCGATTGACGACTACATTACGCTCGATCATATTCAAAGAGAAAAAGGACGATTTAAGGTGCAGTCGGATTCGGGTTTGGACGTGGGTATCTTTCTGAAACGTGGCCACGTCATCCATCTCGGCGAAGTTTTACGGAGTAACTGTGGCAAGAATATCAAGGTTTTGGGAGCGATAGAGGACGTAATAACCGCCTCTTCAACTGACCGAGCAGTTTTTTGCAGAGCTTGTTATCATTTGGGAAATCGCCATGTGAAAGTGCAATTGGGCGACCAATGGTTGCGGATAATATCTGATCATGTGCTGGAGGATATGCTTTTAAAATTAGGGTTAAGTCTCCGAAGGGAGCAGTCTGTGTTCGTGCCTGAATCGGGAGCATATTCTATAAACGCTGGACATGCTGCTCATGACTGAAGAATCTAATCTTCCTCTTCTACGATTATTGCAGCTCAGCAGTGCTTCTTTGCCTGTAGGAGCCTATGCTTTTTCGCAAGCAATGGAGAGCGCTGTTCATTCCGGATGGATCAATGATTCAGACGATGCTAGGCAATGGTTGTCTCTCCAACTGACTCATTCTGTCGCAACTGCAGATGCTCCAATTCTTTTGCGACTGATGCGGTCGCTGTGCAACGATGACCTTGAATCCTTTGTATATTGGAACTCTTACTCATTGGCTTGCAGGGAATCGAAAGAGTTGAGATTGGCGGACACCGAGATGGGTGCTGCAATGAAAAGGTTGCTAGAGAATGTTGGTTTGAGTTTCCCGCGCATCGATCGAAAAGAAATATGTTTTTGTGCCGGATTTGCCTTCGCAGCTGTGAAATGGGACATATTGCCGAGAATGGCGCTCACTGGATTGTTTTGGTCATGGCTTGAAAATTCAATTGCCGCTGCAATTAAGCTTATCCCTTTGGGCCAGAATGCTGCGCAGAGGCTCATTGGTGAATTACTTCCGATGATTCAACCTGCGATTGACAAAGCACAACTCTTGGACGATCGTTTTATTGGAAGTGGATTACCGGCAATTGGTATGGCTAGTGCTTGGCATGAGTCGCAACACACACGATTATTTCGCTCTTAGAGGAGGACACAATGGTGCATAAACAAACGCTCCGCGTTGGGGTGGGCGGCCCAGTAGGATCGGGTAAGACCGCCCTTTTAGCAGTGCTTTGCAATAAATTACGTGAACAATACGAAATAGCTGTTGTTACGAACGATATTTATACCAAAGAGGATGCAAATTTTTTAATAAAAAATGGCGCACTCGATGCAGATCGGATTCTAGGAGTCGAGACTGGAGGATGCCCTCATACAGCTATAAGAGAAGATGCATCCATGAACTTATCCGCCATCGATGAACTATGCCGGCGACATGGTGATTTGGATGTCGTTTTCGTTGAGAGCGGTGGGGATAACTTAAGCGCCACTTTTAGTCCAGAATTGTCTGATTTGACGGTTTATGTTATCGACGTCTCTGCCGGCGATAAGATTCCTCGGAAAGGTGGTCCCGGTATTACAAAGTCTGACTTATTGATCATAAATAAGATAGATCTGGCGCCATTTGTGGGCGCTTCGTTGGAAGTAATGCAAAGCGATGCACTTAGAATGAGGCAAGAAAAACCATTTATTTTTTCAAATTTTAAAACCGGTCATGGAGTTGATGGAATCATTGAGTTTATAACGGCGGAGGGAATGCTTTCCAAATAGAATTTAGTTTGAGTTGTTTTTGCCATATAGATTATAAGATTAAACATTCCATATGAGCTTGATGGGGATCCATTCATTGCAATGGGGGAATTGATTGGATACTTTCGCAGTAAAAGGAAATTTAATTCATGCCCCAGTCTTTGGAGAGACAGAGACCAAACTCGGTAGTCTTTTAGAAGTTGACCAGGATGGCAATATTTCTTCGGTGATTAGTTCCGATGATCCTGAATTTGTCGCACGAGAAGACTATTATCGAGGCAAAAGGAATCTTCTAGAACTTTCAGATAGCGAGTATTTATTGCCCGGGTTAATTGACACTCATGTCCATGCCCCTCAGTGGCCACAGTTGGGCAAAGCCTTACATTTGCCATTGAACGATTGGCTTCAAGAATACACGTTTCCATTGGAGGCGCGTTATGCGGATTTAGGATTCGCGGAGCGCGTATACTCATCTTTAGTAGAGACATTAATCGCCAACGGAACCACTACGGCTTTGTATTTTGGGACTATCCACATTGAGGCGACAAAAAGGTTAGCAGACATATGTCTGAACCTTGGTCAACGAGCCCTAATTGGCAAGGTGGTAATGGATAATCCTGAGCAGTGCCCGGACTTTTATAAAGATCACTCAACCTCAGTTGGTTTAGACGAAACCTATCAGTTGATAGATTATGTAAGCGGCGCTAATGGTAATGAAAACGACAGAGTGTTACCCGTATTGACCCCTAGATTCATTCCTAGTTGCACCGATGAGATGCTTTCAGGTTTAGGAAAAATTGCATCTGAAACTGGATGTCATATCCAAACGCACTGTTCTGAGAGTGACTGGCAGCATCGTTACGTGATCGAACGTCATGGATGCCATGACGCCAAGAGCCTCGACTCATTTGGCCTGCTTCAGCCTAATACAGTCTTGGCGCATGCGAATTTTATCGACGACGATGATATGAAGCTTATTTCCTCAAAATCGACTGCTGTTGCACATTGTCCGCTGTCAAATTTCTATTTCTCTAATGCCGTGCTACCAGTTCGAAAACTGATTGATAGTGCAATTGATTTGGGACTCGGAACAGATATATCCGGTGGTTTTAACCCCTCGATATTCAACGCCTGCTCGATGGCTGTTACCTCGTCTCGTGCCCTAGAAGAAGGTGTGGATGCAGCCCTTAGTTCTTATGATCGGAGCAGACCAAATACAAGGATAGATTTTAAAGAGGCCTTTTGGATGGCCACGACTGGGGGAGGTCGCGCATTGGATCTAAAGGTTGGAGTGTTCAAGCCCGAATATGCCATGGATGCCATAGTCATAGATACGTCTATAGAGGAGAGTAATTTAAAGGTCTGGAAAGATTTAGATAGTACTGAGGACATCCTTCAAAAGATTATTCACAATGCTCACCGGACAAATATCACTAAAGTTTGGGTTCAAGGAAAGCAAATCAAATAGCAGGAGGGCATGCAGTGTCTCACTTGCTAATCGACCTGCTAGCAAATATTTGACGGATAACTACATTAGTTCAAATTTCCTTAACCAAGAGACTTTAGCTAGTAATTTGAGAATTATGTGCCAGAACTTGTCACGAAAGATAGCTGTCGTAAGTACTTGACGTGTCATCAATCCAATTGGTGTATTAGCAAGGTTGTATGGCGTACTTAGATTAATGAATTGA
>CAJWMT010000037.1:0-22728 GCA_913044275.1 uncultured Cellvibrionales bacterium | reverse complement strand
AGCATTTCAGTGAAAGGCGTTTTCAATCTAGAGATTGGCGAGTTGACCGCCTACACTGCATATAATGATGCAAAAAACTTCTTTCTCGGGGCGGGGACAAGTAACGCGTTTGGAATTTACAATGCCAATGATTTGTGCCTTGCAGAGTATAATAGCGCTGCTGCAAATGGTGACAGGCCAGTCCCCTCGCCATTCTTTTATGTGCCAGGCAACATAGGTGCGTCATTCTTGCCGCCATATCCCCCGATTTCATGTGGCGGTTATCAATATCAGCAAAGGGATCAAGAGGATATTACGGTGGAAGTCAGACTCTCCTCTGAACGAGATCAACGTCTGCGCTGGATGGTGGGAGCAAATTATTTGGATGTTGACAGGCATTTAGTTGTTGCTTACAGCGGCGACTTGGGTCTCGGAGCTAGTCCCCGCGGGTTTAATCCGACTGCGGGTCCTAATCCCACCGATTTACTTTATGACGACAACCTATTGAGCGAGGTTATAGCATTCTTTGGTAATGTCGAATACGATATTTCGGAGAAAGTCGAAGTGAGCTTAGCGTTACGTTACGATGAGGAAAAGAGGACCGTAGATAACAACGTCCCTAAACTAAATCCGCAAACGCCCGGCTTCGGAGCTTTTGGATTTCCCGTTTGCACATCTGATCCTTGCGGCTATTATATCAACCCCTACTATAATGCGAATCCTGATGCATCTTCGATACCTTCGCGCGAGGAAACGTTTGATCAACTTCAACCTAAGCTATCTATTGCCTATCAACCTAGTGATAGCGTGACATATTTTGCATCTTACGGGATTGGTTTTAGAAGCGGTGGGTTTAACTCTCAAGGAACTACAGCAACTCTCGAGCAGTTCTTCGGGAACCTTGCTACTGGTGATGGAACCAAAAACCTAAATGAATTGAAAGATAGTTTTGACAAAGAAATATCTAAAGCGTTCGAAATGGGATTCAAGGCACGGTTGTTAGACAACACACTTGCGCTCAATGGTGCTGTCTATCTTACTGATACAGAGGATATGCAGGATTTCAGCTTTTTCGCGGGTCCATTCGGCTCGCTTAGGGTGGTCACAAACATTGATGAGGCCGAGATCCGAGGTGCTGAGCTTGATTTCAAATGGAAAGCCTCGGACAGTGTCACTTTATACGGAGGACTAGGGATCACTGACACCGAAATCAAAAAGTACAGTACTCGTCCTTACACAACAGGTAATAATCTGCCATATATACCTGAAGCCACCGGCAATCTAGGAGCCGAACATGCAGTGTCATTTGGGTCTGGATGGGAGTTGCTGACTCGAATAGACCTCATGTATGCCGGAGAGACTTGGTGGTCTCCTGTCCAGGACAATTATTTGCCAAACTTTTTCACCGCATTTGGCTTTGGAGGGAGCGAGTGGTCCAAAATGAAGAGAGACAGCTACGTAATTGGGAATCTAAACTTTGTAATAACGAACAATATCTGGCGAATTAATCTGTGGGGCAAAAATATTTCTGATGAGGACTATCTTGAGGAAGTCATTCCCGCGCCGGAATTCGGCGGCTCCTTTATTCATGACTCGTATGGGCGTTCATTCGGTGTCAATATTTCCAGAACTTTTTAATAAGGGTATGATGGGCGTGTATGCAACGTAATAGCAGTCTAGGGCGCATAAACACCGCCAATCGCCAAAAATCCTGGATTGTGCGGAGGAGCTATTCGCACTCTCCGGATTTGACGGAGTTTCCGTGAGGGCGATTACAAGTCTTGCGGGAGTCGATGTCTCTCAAGTTAATTATTATTTTGGAACTAAAGACGGCCTTTTTGAAGAGGTAATGTTGCGACGGGTTGACAGGATGAGTCATGCCAGGTTAGCCAGCATTGCGGTCTTGGACCTCAGCGGCGACATGAGTAGTCAAAGAACAGAGCTCAATCGAAAGATTTTGAAGTTTTTCGTTAATCCTCTTTTTGGAGAAACACCTCAGGAAAGAGAGGGGTTGGCAAATTATAGGAAGCTTATTGCGCTTGTTGCAAATTCAAAGCGTTGGCAAGACTCGATCTTCAAAGAACATTATGATCCAGTGGTGGATCGTTATATTAACGTATTATGTTTAGTAAACAGTCAGTTGTCCCGAGACGATGTTTGCTGGGCGTTCAATTTTTTTCTGGGGAGCCTGACCAATGCGATTGCTGAGACTGGGAGAATTGATCGACTTTCGCGTGGATCGGTGCAATCGTGCGACTTGGATCTTATGATTGAGCGACTGATTGATTTTGCGACTGGTGCTTTTGCTGGCATGTCATTGAAATCGGAAGAAAAATGAGTGAACGGATGGTGGGAGACGAGCATGAGTGAGATTAATGAAAGCAGTAGAGAGCTTGATGTTGCGGTAATTGGGGCTGGTTTTTCTGGAATCTATGTCGTTTACTCCTTCAAAAAAAGAGGCCTCAATGTTAAAGCGTTCGAGAAGGGAGCCGGTGTTGGCGGAACCTGGTTCTGGAATCGCTATCCCGGGTGTGGTTCCGACATAGAGAGCTTGGAATACTCCTACAGTTTTTCTGAGGAATTACAGCAGGATTGGAAGTGGAAGGAACGATATGGCTCTCAGCCAGAAATAGAGGCGTATTTAGAGCACGTTACTGATAGGTTTGGTCTGAGGGATGATATAGAACTCGCTAAAGAAGTTGTTGACTTGCTCTGGGAGGGGCATTCCAATCGCTGGCGAGTCAGTTTCGCTGATGGAGAAATTGTGAGCGCAAAATTTTGCGTTATGGCCACCGGTTTGTTGTCTTCCCCCAAAAAAGTCGAGTTTCCCGGCCTAAGCACTTTCCACGGAGAATTGCTAGAGACTTACAATTGGCCTCATGAGCATGTCAGTTTCGAAGGAAAACGCGTTGGGATCATAGGAACTGGATCTACCGCAGTGCAGGCGATTCCCATAATTGCAGAAACGGCATCCGAACTGGTCGTTTTTCAAAGAACTCCAAACTTCAGCGCCCCGAGAAACAACGGGCCGTTGGATCCCGAATATGAATCTCGTGTCAAATCGATGTATGCGCAATGGCGGGAAAAACAGAGGAATTCGTTTGGCGGTTATGTTTCTGTAAATTTTCAGCCGGAGGAGCCCAACCCAAACGCGGGATCAGACATGACTGACGATCAAATTCTTGAAGAATTTGAGCTTAGATGGAAGTCTGGTGGTTTGAGTTTTTACACCTCGTTTTATGATTTGCTTTTAAACAAGGAAGTAAACGATAAGCTTGGGGAGTTCTTCAGGGAAAAGATTCGTGCCAAAATCAAAGACCCAGACAAGGCTCGATTGCTAGTTCCGAATGGCTATCCAGTTTTGACTAAAAGGCTATGCGCCGACACCAATTATTATGAAACATTTAATGCCGAGCATGTGCACATTGTTGATCTATCTGAGACTCCTATTCAAAGATTTTCAGAGCTAGGCATCACAACGACTCAGACCAACTATGAGTTTGATCAAATAATTTTAGCAACAGGATTTGATGCCGTTACCGGAGCTCTTGTGAACATGAATATTAAAGGAGCTGAGGGGCGGACTCTCCGTGAAACTTGGGTCGATGGACCACGCACGAACGCTGGGCTCATGACTAATGGCTTTCCTAACATGTTCTTTGTAAACGGGCCTGGAAGTTGCACTGGATTTTTTAATCCCGTCCTGAATGTAGAATATCAGGGAGAGTGGTTTGGCGAATTGATTAGATATATGGATGAAAATGGGCATGAAAGGGTCGATTCAAGTTGCGAGGGAGATGCATATTGGGTAGATCACATGGCTGAAGTTGCAAGACCAACTCTATTTTGGAATTCCGAGAACTGGTATATCGGTGCAAACGTGCCCGGCAAATCGCGCGTGATGCTCCTATATTTAGGCGGTTTTCCCGCTTATAAGGAATATACGGGAGATCAATCGGCAAACGAATACCCCTCTTTTAATTTCTCTTAATTTAAGGCCTAGTAAGATGGCGACCAAATCCTTCATTGATCTCTCGATATCCATCGAGAATGGAGTAAAATCTGATCCGGACCGATATCTTCCAAAAATCGATTACGTTAGTCACAAGGATTCTTCTCAGGACCTTGTTGATTTCTTTCCCGGGGTGTCGCCTGATGATATGTTCAATGGTGAAGCCTGGGCTCTAGAAAACGTGTCTCTGACTACTCACAACGGGACACACTTAGATGCACCCTACCATTACGGATCTCAAATGAGAGATGGTAGTCCAACGATGACGATTGATGAGGTGCCCCTAGATTGGTGTTTCAGACCAGCGATCAAATTAGATTTTAGATCCAAGCCAGATGGTTACATTGTGACAGCTGACGATATTGAGAGCGAGTTAGACAGAATCAGTCATAAATTGTCTCCACTCGAGATTGTGCTCATGAATACGGGCGCAGGCAATATATTTGGCAGGGAGGAGTACGTTAATTCTGGTTGCGGATTCGGTCGTGCGGCTACCCTGTATCTGTTGGAGAGAGGCGTCAAAGTGACGGGAACTGACGCTTGGAGTTGGGATGCTCCATTTGTTCACACTGCGCGAAAATACGCGTCCACCAAAAATGCATCTATCATTTGGGAAGGTCATAAGGCTGGGCTTGATATTCCTTATTGTCATCTTGAGAAATTGCATAATTTGCACACTTTGCCGGATAAAGGCTTCATGGTCTCGTGTTTTCCCACAAAAATTAAAGGCGGTTCTGCTGGGTGGACGCGGGCAGTAGCCATCATTAACGCTGATTGACTATTTTTGCAAAGGATAATGGAGTGGAGCTCTTTTCCAACGCGATTTCGCCATGTTGCCAAAAAGTTAAGATGTGTCTTTATGAGTTAAATCTTACCTTTGATGAGCATGAAGTTTCACTCGACTCAAAGGAGAATCTTTCGACTTGGTTCAGAGGAATTAATCCTGATGCGACTTTACCTGCATTGAAGATTGGCGATAAGGTGATCAGTGACTCCACCCAGATATGCTTGCATCTCGCGAGAGAGTTTGGAAGTGGTAGGCTAATGCCCAGTGATGTTAAGTCATATTCAAAAATGCTATCAATACTCGGGCTCCTAGATGAGAAACTGCACCCAGCGAGCGCGTGTCTACTCTGGCCGATGTGTATAAGGCCGAGTTTTTTAAAAATGGAGTACTCTGATGCCATTGAGTTAATAAAAGCCATACCTAATAAAGCTCGGCAAAGTCGTCAAAAAAGTTTGTTTCAAAAGGGCTTGGATGCTGATGAAGTTGCAGCGGGCGTAAAAACATATGAAGCTATTATGAGTGAGATTGATTCGGATCTTCGTGATATGAATTGGTTGTCGGGAGATCATTTCGGCTTAGCAGACATCTCACTCGCTCCCTATTTGCAGATATCAAAACAATTCGGTTGGGGAGACTTAATCTCGGAGTATCCCGCTCTCGAGGAACTTTTTTCAAGATTAAGCACTCGGCCGTCGTTCAAAAGGGGTGTCATGGATTCCATCTCCGTCGAGTCGCGAACTTCCATGCTAATTGAGGGTCGTGCAAAGAGCGCTAAAATTTATGGGCTAAGATAAATCAAAAAGGAGTTAGCAATACAAGCAAATTATAATCCTTTTAGGAAAAGTTGGACCCACGAGCTTAAAACAGAGGTATTGATTTAATGAAATTCGTCACTGTAAATTTGGAATCTACGGGTCACTCATCAACCGATTGGGTTGGGGTGTTACTGCCTGATTCAGGGTCTCAATCAGACTTGGTAGTCAATATACGCCAAGCAATAGAGGACCTTTTCCCGTCCGAAGATACGTGCAATTATGACGATATGATGAGTATTATTTATGCATCGGGCTATTCCATTCCTCTGGCGCAAAAAGTAATTGATGCTCTTGAGAGGGACAATTTAATATCTAACTACGCAACTGAAGTCTCGCAGTTATCAATGCGATCTCCTATTCCACTTCCTCCGCAATTAAGAGATTGTCTGTTATTTGAGGAGCATCTCAGTAACGCTTATGCTGGACTCAGGAGTACTCGAGCGGCTATGGAGGAGGATCCTGACGCTGCTCTGCTTCGGTATGAAAAGCAAGGTCTTTATCAGATACCGGATGTGTGGTACGAGTTGCCCTTATATTACAAAGCAAACAGATTCTCTGTGATAGGACATCAGCAACCAATTGTTAAGCCTGATTATACAAATAAACTGGATTTCGAACTCGAATTTGGATGCTTCCTTGGTGAAGAGGTCAAAAATGTCACACCGGCAGAGGCAGAGGAGGCCATCTTTGGATATGCTATCTTTAATGACATGAGTGCGAGAGATATACAATCAAGGGAGATGCAAGGACAGCTGGGGCCCACAAAGAGTAAAGATTTTGATACTGGCAACGTCATTGGACCCTGCATCGTGACAAGCGACAGCATAGATCCTTATGACTGCGCTATGATTGCTAGAATTAATGGCAACGAGGTTTGCCGCGGTCACTCAAGCACAATATCTCGAACATTTGGAGAAGTGATAGCCTACATGTCGAAAAACGAAACCCTAATGCCGGGCGAGTTCATTGGATCAGGCACGGTTGGAGGGGGCTGCGGACTTGAGATTGGCACGTATCTTGATATTGGGGACACCATTGAATTAGAAGTAGAGGGCATCGGCGTTTTATCGAACAAAATTATTAGCGGCTGAGTCAAATGTTTCGGGAGTCGCAATAATTGGTTGAACCGATTGATGTTCTAAACTTCACGGTTTTAGGTGTAAACGTTGGTGCGTTCAGCCGCTGGGCGCTGGTGCTTATAATGTTTGGTATGGGTTTAAACCTCATGCCAAAGCACTTTTATTATATTTTCAGTAACAGTAAGGCATTTTTCGCGGGCCTTTTGGGACAAATTCTCTTTCTTCCGTTAATTGCCTTAATGGTGGTTGCCATTTTTATGCCTTCACCTGAGGTGTCGGTAGGGCTGTTTATAATCGCCTGTTGTCCAGGTGCTGCTACCTCAAATTTTATCACCTATCTGGCAAGAGGTGAGTTGGCTCTCTCAATCTCACTGACAGCTGCTTCAGGAATGGTCACGATTTTTACTATCCCCTTTATTATAAACATGGCCTTGCATTTTTTCGAATTTGCAGATACAAACATTCGCTTGCCGATTCTTACAACAATTTGGAATATTGCAACCCTCACTGCGGCTCCGGTTTTAGTTGGCATCATCATGAATATGATTAATCCCGACGTGGCATTTCGGCTACAAAAGTTAGTAAGTTCGCTTTCCTTTTTTGCGCTTCTCACAGTGATGTATTTGACTGCGATTGAGGTAAAATCTGCAATTTCATCGATTATAGAATTAGCTTTTGCACCCGTCTTTTTGATGAATACAGTGATGGTTTGCACTGGTTTACTTTTGGGCCAAGGTTTGAAACTGAGAAGAAAAGAAATAGTCACTCTCGGTGTTGAGGTGGGTTTTCAGAACTATATTCTGGCTATAGTAATCGCAATTGATTTGCTGGGAAGTTTTTTGATGTCCATTCCGGCCATTATTTACCTATTCTGCATGTATTTTTCTGCGAGTTTCCTTGTTGGTTGGTCATTAGTTTTCGGTTTAGAAGATTGATAAAACAGCAAGATATTTTGGTGCCATTTAGAAGACGCGCAGCTTTAATCTCGTTGAAGTATGCAGAGGTGTAAACGGCTGCTGCTAAAGTGATTTGTGTGAAGAGGCTGCTGTTTTTTTTGTTAACCGCGAGACCGATAGAGAGCCATCAGAGCCTGATGGCTCTCTTGAATGTTATGTCCTCCTCAACACCAGTGTATTATTTGACATACGGATTAATTAAAAAGTGCGTGAGACGCAGTGAAATTTGGTAATCCGCTTCGCAGTTGCGATAAAGAATCATTGCTGAGAATACAGGCTGCTATGCAGTTATCATTGCAAGCTTGATGCAGACTTATTCAAATCAGTAATTAAGTTATGTGAGCCGGTTGCTGAAAGCTAAATTTAGAACAGTACCCTTTAAAGTGCGCAAAAGCGTCCAGAAAGATTGATAAAGTCTCCGGCTCCAACGGCAAACCGAGTTCGCATGAAATGACCCGGAATGCCGCCCTATTCCCGGCAGGCTTAAGCCTCGGGTAGCCTAAAGATGTACATATCGAAATCATACTCTTCACAGCTGACCACTTTGTCTATTTCTGCTTGGATGTCGCTCTCAGTCCAAGCCTCTGCAAATTTGTTGGCGTCATCGACACTCCTATATCCCCACATGCCGACGCCGTCAAAATCATCTATTTCGTCGTCAGGATTTCGGCTGTCAAACAAAGGGGTAAGACCATTCAAAGCCATCCCGTCGTCTGCGTTGGTCTGACGATATTGCTCTATCCAACCAGCGATCTTTGTTTCGACCGGCTGCACATCCTCACCGACAACCCCTTCGTTAAAGGAGCAAAAGTGATAACTAACGAAATGAGGTTCGCCCTCCCAAATGGAGGTAGGTGCTGCAATTGTATGACCGGAGTATAGATATGTCGTTTCCGATTGACAGGTCAAAACCGTCTCATATTTTTCCCTCAGGGCATTTCCGCCATCGTCTGGCCATGCTTCCCAACCGGCATCTCTCGTTTCCATATCTGGCCAAACGAGCGTCCAGATACCATCAAACATGTCCGTATCATATCTCGGGCGAAGCCCGTAGGATGCCAACATTCTATTTTCTGAACCATCGATTGCTTCATTCCAATCGTCTATCAAGGCTCGCATGGAGTCATCAGTGTAGTCGGAGCCTTCATCACAGAGCATAAACTCGATTATCCGCTCTTTCTCATAAAAGCCCTGATTTGACTCCGTCGTCTCTGAGGTTTCTGCAGTCTCGGGCGCAACCTCATCTGTGACGGCGGCCTCTTGCTGCTCTTGAACACAGCCAGCGATGAAGGCGAGACTGAGCATAACTAAATAATAGTTTTTCATATCATTTCTCTCTTTTTAATATAGTGATGATAGTTGATATTATCTTTCCGTTTGAGATAGGCTAGCGCACAGTTTAAATGCAAAGAAAGATTATATTCAAATTTTTTAGCGTAAAAATTTATAGCCGAGGAACGGAGCACACGCACTGGTTATTTGGGCACCTCTTCGACGCTTTTAAGTTTCCGAGCTTGATTCATTTTGAGAAAATTTGAAGACTTTTCAACGACTATGGTGAGCGGCGTGCTGTCTTTGCATGAACGCACTGCCAATAACATCAAGATTTAACGAATTTTTATTTGGAAACTTAATGTGTATTGATTCTCTCGTTTAGTTATTTAAAAGCATTATTTCCTTGATTGCGGCTATATTTCGAGAGACACTCCTTCCGCATTGGCTGATTTGCCTTCGATTACTTCAACGAGTTTTTCCATGCGCCGTCGCGTTAAAAGCGAGGGCGTTTGAGAGGGATCCGGATCCAGAGCTTTATCAAACTCTTCTGTTTTCTCTAGAAGTGTGTCTTCGAGTAATGTTGCTTGGAGGTTTTCGGCTTCGAGATTGTCTGTCAGAAGCTTATTATCTTGCAACTTCATATCCTCAAGCTTTGCATTGAGGCGTTTGTCTCCGAGTTTTAATGCGAAGATCTGCTGGTTTACCAAGTCAGTCGCTAGTTTTGCATAGTAATTAGACTCGGTTTCCTGTATGTCGAGCTTATCAACAACTCGCTGACTGTTATTTTTAGCCTCTAGCGCTAGAGTTTGTCTGTAAGAGGCATTATCACTTATAAGAAGTTTTCTGCTTACAGATTGGTTGTTCTTGAATGCGGCAAGTTGATTTGCATTACGTGCCGCTTTGAGCTGCTCTAATCTGGCAGTTTCATTGGTTTTTGCTCTCAACTGGGCAAGCCTTGCTGCCCTAAGCTCTTCTCTTGCCGCTTGACCGATGAGTTTGGATTCTAGAGGATTTTTTTCGCCCGCTTTTTCGAGTTGGCGTTTTCTTGCCACCACTTCAGCTACTTTGGCGTTGAAAGCTTGCAAAGCCATGGCGTTTGTGGGCGAGTTACTTACATTCGACATCTCATTTGGTCCCTGTCCGAGGTCTAGCCGGTCTTAAAGAATAATTGCATGACCCCTCTGCAGCGCTCGTGTTTTCATTGACTGTTGCCCACAAAGCGTGAAGCTCCATTCAACGGTTTAGTGCGAGATTTCTGGATTTCGCGTCTTCAGTTTGTCTAACTCGAGTCATTGTCATAACAAGGAGCAATTCTACCATAAATGCGGCAAACTTTTGCCACTTAGTCTTATTGTCGTCAGTTGGCCGTAAACCTTTAGTGTTTGTAACTCTCAGGAGTTACAGCAGTTACAATCGGGGCTTATTATCAGAATTATGAATCGCGAAAAGTGACGCAAAATTATCGGGTCGCCGTAGGTATACGTTTAAGCGTGTAGAATTAATGACCGTACCTCGAGCACTACTTTTTGGATCTATTGGGACCATAGTGGAGACATCTGAGCTTCAGAGGCAAGCTTACAATCTTGCTTTTGGCGACCTCGGTGTGGCCTGTGTTTGGGATGTAAATACCTATCGCTCTTTGCTCAGTGAAAGTGGCGGGATGAACCGTTTGCGAAAAGTGTTCGATGGCCGGCTTAATGATAATTTGTTAAAAAAGATCCATGAGTCAAAGGAAAAGTTTTATGCCGACCTTGTCAAAACAGGACTTCGGCCTCGTCCTGGCGTGAAGGGGATCATTCAAAGATGTAAGCGCTTGGATGTTAAATTGGCCTGGGTTACCACAACTTCGCGGCAAAACATAAGCTCAATTCTAAACGCTGTCCCAGATCTTTCGGAATCAGACTTTAGCTTTGTGACCGACAGCAGCACCGTGGTTGAAGCAAAACCTCATCCCGCAATCTACAGGTACGCGCTTGATAAGTTGGGAGTGGTAGCTGGCGAAGCGTTAGCTATCGAGGACACTGCAGTGTCTTTACAAGCACCGGTTTCGATAAATATCCCAAGCGTTTTGTTTTTGGGAGATTATGCCTCAATTGAGGGCTCGCAGTCAGCCGCCGTTGTTGACGACCTCCAATTTATAAGCCTTGGCTAGGATGTCTTTGGCGCAAGCATAGTGGGGCAGTGAGTATATGACGACATCAATCTGGCGTTAAAACTTAGGTACGGTCGTCCTTTATGGCAAAAGAATCGCTAACACTTACACTAATAGGCGTCTACTTAATCAGCCTTATCTCCATAGGAATTTTCTCAAGCAGACGCATCTCAACTGACGAGCAGTTGTATTTGGGCGATCGAAGCGCGCCTTGGTGGGCGATCGGGTTGTCGGTTATATCGACGTATGTTGGGGCGCTGTCGTTCGTTGGTGCTCCAGCTTGGTCTTACACCGAGGGGCTTTCTGTGCTCCTGATTCATATTAACTACCCGATAGCTATTTTTTTTGTTGTTGGTGTCTTTTTACCGTTTTTTTATAACAGCGGTGTAGCCAGTATTTATGAGTATTTAGAGAGAAGATTTGGAATGGCGTCGCGTATTCTTATGGCGATAGTGTTTCTATTCAGCAACTTTGCTTATTCAGGGATCATGCTATACACGACAGCGCTTATTGTCGCTTTTTTGACTGGTATCGACGTTGCCACCATTATTATTTTGATGGGTTTCTTTGTGCTTATATACACCAGTATGGGTGGCATCAATGCTGTTATTTGGACCGATGTCTTACAGAGTGCTATTTTCATCCTTGGCGGTTTTTTGGTGCTCGGTCTGCTATGGATTTCACTCCCGGAAGGTCTCCTCGACAGGCTCCAGGCACTTCAGAGGTCCGATATGCTTCGTGTGATGGATTACTCCCTTGACCCATCCGAGGTGTCGACTGTTTGGACGGGATTAATTGCGATGTCGGCGTATCACGTGGTAGTTTATGGTGTCAATCAAATGATGGTCCAGCGCACTCTGGCAGCAAAGTCGATGGCTGATGCGAAGAAGGCCTATCTAATGATGGGGTATGTAGCCTCAACTATATATCTCATTTTTTTTGGGATCGGTGTCATGTTGTTTGCCTTTTACAGAGGTAAATCATTCGAGGACAACAACCTTATCTTACTTAGTTTCGTGAATGATTTTGGTTCTCCAGCAGCTATCGCCTTTGTAGCCGCCGCCATTATCGCTGCGGCGATGTCCAGCTTGGACTCCAGCGTGAACAGTATGGCTACTATCAGCAACGTTGACTTCTTAAAGCGATTCGAAAGGTCAGAGAAGACTCCACAGTATTACTTGAGGACGACTAGAATTTTCACTGCTTTTTGGGCGCTCGCTGCAATAGTTCCTGCATTGCTGCTCATTGGCAGTGATGGGTCGGTTTTGGAGTTGCTAAGTAAATTTGGTTCCTTTTTTGTTGGGGCAAAGCTGTCGATGTACCTACTAGGATTCTACTCTCGTCATGCAACCGAAAGGGGTGTTTTGTTTGGCGTAGTCGCCGGATTTGTTATTCTCACGATGACCGAGATGTTTCTAGACATAGCTTGGCCTTGGTATGCCGTGATTGGGGGCGGTGTGAGTATTGCCGTGGGGCTCTTATGCAGTTTAATCCTGGATGGTTTCCAAGATGCCGCGCATGAACTTAGTATCGAAGGTCAAAAATTGCTGTTTGTAAAACAGGGTAGGGCAATTAGAAAGGATGGATGGTATTTGATACCAGGAGTGTTCGACAAACAAAGCTATTGGCTCTTGGTTTTTTTTGTTTCAAACATATTGGTTTCGGTATCGTTTGGAGCCTTGTATCTATAAGCATGTGCTAAGTAGATTATAATGGGAGCCGCCGCATCGATCCGGCATTCGAACTCGGAGCCCTCGATCCAAGCCGTCTTGAACTTTTTAAAAACCACTTCAGAGCGCTGCGCGTACAACCATTTTTCTTGGAGAATCCCATGCGCCTATCATCTCAGCTAATGCCAGCTTTATTTTTGATATCTACTATACTTCTTGCGTCACCTCGCGTCTCAGCCTCTACTGAAATAAACGAAGTGATTGTATTGGCAAACAAGCGGGAGCAGGTTTTGACTGAGATCCCTATGTCTTTGTCTGTGATAGATGCAAAAGTTTTAGCCCGAACAGGCATCGAGAACATTCAGGATATAGAAAAAGTCACCTCAGGCTTACGAATCAGGGACGTGGGGAACGACCCTAAAATCATCATGCGGGGAGCTGGCTCTGCTGGAACTTACAAGCATGATCCGGCGGTTCCGGTATATGTTGATGGACTTTACAGGCCTCTTTTATCCCAGAGCCTGGCATCTTTTCTTGACGTCGGTCGGTTAGAAATTCTGCGCGGGCCGCAAGGTACCCTTTTTGGTCGCAATACCCTCGGCGGCGTCGTCAGCATTGTGACCAACAAGCCTGACTTTGACTCTGCCGGCGTCAGTTTCGAGGGAACCATTGGAGGCTATGATCTCTCCAAAGTGACGGCAATAGCAAACTTGCCAGTCAGTGACACGCTTGCTTTGCGGCTCTCCGCTGCATCGACGAAGCATGACCCATACTTGGTCAACATTTATGACGCATCGGGAGGGATGGTTGATGCTGACAATGAAATTGTTAAAGCGCAAATTAGATTTGCTTCTGGCCTCGATTCTGATCTTACCGTAAGCGCTACCAGCTGGCGGGATCAGGCGAACGGGTCGGGGGAGTTCGGTTACAAGGTGATTGGAGTGCCTGTAAATCCGGTTACTAAGGCGACGAATGGCTTAAGCGGAGTTTTAGACCCGCGAGGCGGATTGCGCGATGGATGGCAGGGAGGTCGTGACGTAATGGGTACCTTTCCTGTGGACCAGTCGGCCGCGGTCATACCAGATAACAGGCAGATAAGTACTGATTACAGGCCAAACCGAAAGATTAAAGAGGACACAATCACGGTAGCTTATTCCTTGATGGTCGGTGGAGGAGAGCTGCAAGTTAATGCGGGGCACTTCAATTACTCAGGCTATAACATTCTCGATGCGGACTTTTCCACGGCAGGGACCTACATAATAAGTGGTCGTGACAGTGGTCAAGGCTGGATATCTGGGCAGACTCGTGATTCGGAGTCGAATCAAATCGATGCCAATTTCTCAATTGAGAGTGGTTGGCTCCAAGTGACAGCGGGTGTCTTCTACTTCGATCAGGAACAATCTTATAACTGGATTTTCGGGACAACGACGGATGTAGCTCCGCAGAAGGTAAACTGGGCCTCCTGGCCGAACGATAGCTTCCAATTTACCGCAGAATCCGCAGCCATCTATGCTCAAGCCGTGGTTGCGTTAAGCGATCGTGTGGATGCAACCATCGGAGGTCGTTACAGCGAAGACAAACGCTCATCATTGCGGCTGGTGGTCGATCCGTCTACCGCCCAAGGCACGCCAAGACCGTTTCATGTTTCAAGCGGCGATCCACTTAGCCGAGGAGACGATTCTCACTTTGATTACCGGATAGCGTTGATGTATGAGCTTTCTGAGACAGTGAGTGCATTCGCTTCATTGTCTACAGGCTACATGTCCGGTGAGGTTCAGGCTGGTACGGGAAGCCTTTTAGATGCGAGTGAGAACGATGCCCTTGAGCTCGGTTTGAAGGCGAGATTGCTCGGAGATTCAATGACTGTTAGTGTTACGGCTTATCATAGTAAATACGAAAATCTGACGACCAGCCTGCTTTTTCTCATCCCCGAATCTGATGTTTACGGGTCTAGATCGGTGCCTGGAGGCGGCATGGAATCGCGTGGCATAGAGTTTGATGCGTCTTGGCGGCCAACGAGCGAACTTGCACTCTCGGCTTCTGTCACACTCGACGACTCAGAATTCAGGGAATTTTTCAAACGCTACGTTTACACGGAAACCGATGGCAACTCACGGATTACTGTTCTTGATGACGGTTCCAAAACTATGGATGTGTCCGGCCTAGAGACTCCTTTCGCGCCCGATTTTACAGCGTCGCTCAGCGGTGAGTACAGATTTGAACTAGGTCGTTACGGAGTGCTTACGCCGTCTGCCACAGTTTATTGGTCTGATTCATATAACACCGAAACGATACCGTATTTTTGGTCGCATCAAAAGAGCTTTGTGACACTCGATGTTGCGATGACCTGGCAATTGCCCAGCCGAGACGTAACCTTGCAAGCTTATGTTGCAAACGTCACGGACGAAGACTACTTCACGGGCAGTGATACGTTTAGCAAAGAAAGGGCTGTTGTGCAATTCAACGATCCGCGCACTTGGGGATTAAGGTTCAAGTTGAGCCTTTGACCTTCGAGTCTGGTAAATTTCAACACAGTTGCTCGCTAACAAACTTACGCAGCAATCTTGCCAGTAGCTATCGTTATGAGTTTTGCAGTAAGACTGATGCAAGGTTCAGTATCCAACAAGTGTATTTTGAATGAAGGTTAAAGCGACTTTGGAGCTTCTTTCAAGCGTCGAATGAGGATTTAGTAGCTTTAGATAATCCCGCAAACAGAGGCTATTGACCTTGCCAGAAGGACCAGAGATCAGATTGGCTGCAGATAAGATTGCCGCGGTTGTCGAGGGTAAGCCGCTCCGACGAGTGATGTTCTCGCAGCATCGATTGCGTCATTTTGGCCCCCAGCTGTCTGGTAATGTCGTTTCAAATATTGAAACGAGGGGAAAGGCCTTGCTGACACACTTTGATAACGGATTGAGCATATATAGTCACAACCAGTTGTATGGTGTCTGGAAAATAGCTTCTGCTGGAAAGCTTCCCAAAACTAAGCGGCGCTTGAGACTGGCACTTCATGCTAATGACTACAGTGCGCTTTTATACAGTGCTTCCGACATCAGTGTCTGGCAAACCAAAGACCTGCTCCATCATCCATTTTTAATGAAACTCGGGCCCGACATATTAGATCCCAACGTTAGCTACTGCGCCGTTGCGGACCGCTTGTTGGGATGGCAATTTTTAAATCGTCCCCTCCATTCAATTCTGATGGATCAAGCATTTATGGCGGGCGTGGGTAATTACCTTAGAAGTGAAATTCTTTTCCAGGCACGTTTGAGTCCCAAATTAAAACCAAAACAACTTAACACTCTTGCTGTTGAATTGTTGGCTAACGCCATTTTAGATATCAGTCGACGGAGTTATGAGTCGAAGGGTATTACTCTTCTTCCGCAAATGAGACGCGAAATTCAGAGTAAGCAGATGGGTCGAGCAAGACATCGCTTTTATGTATTTGGAAGAGATGGTCAGAGCTGCTACCTATGCAATACTACCATTGTACGGCAAGAATTAGGCGGTCGCAGGCTCTACTGGTGTGAGAACTGCCAAAGGGATGGAAGTGATGAAAAATCTCCGTGAGCCTGGATCGAGAGACTTATGGTTTCTCCCGCTGGGTGGTTGTGGGGAAATAGGTATGAACCTCAATCTCATTGGTCATGACAACCAATGGCTAATGGTGGATTGCGGGGTGAATTTCACACAATCGCATTATCCAGGCACTGATCCGCTGGTCGAGATGCCCAAGACCAGTTTTATTGACCAGAGGAAAACATCGCTCATGGCGCTCCTGGTTACCCATGCTCATGAGGATCACATCGGAGCGATCGGTAAACTCTGGCACAGATGGAAGTGTCCGCTGGTTGCGACTCCATTTGCTGCAGAGGTGATTAGGCGACGCGCACTCAGTCGGGGCGTTGCTGTTCCGGAGCCTATAATCATCGCTTCTCCAGGTAATGATAAGCGCTTCGGCAGCTTTACTGTGAGATGGATACCGATGAACCACTCAACACCGGAGACCTGTGGCTTGGAGATTGAAACATCGGCGGGTCGGATATTTCATGCCGCAGACTGGAAATTCGACAAAGCGCCTGGTGTTGGTCCCGAATTCAGCGCGGCCCGATATGAGTCTCTTGGTCTTCGCGGTGTCGACGCCTTGATCTCGGACTCTACAAATGCTTTTGTTGACGGAGAGAGTCCCAGTGAGGGAAATGTTAAAGCCAATTTGATTGAGTTGATTAAAAGACTGGATGAGAGGGTAGTAGTGACCTGTTTTTCCAGCAATATAGCGCGATTGATAAGCCTTATTGAGGCCGCTATCGCCTCCGAAAGGCGCATTTGTTTGTTGGGTAGGTCAGTTACTCTGATGCTAGAGTGCGCGAAATCGCTAGATATGATCGATAAAGACCTAAAATTGGTCGATCAGCGACATCTTGGTTACCTGCCTCGAAAGGAAGTTCTAATTATAGCAACAGGAAGCCAAGGCGAGTCTGGTTCCGGCCTGTCAAGACTGAGCATGGATACTCATAGACACATATATCTTGAAAAGGGTGATACCGTAATATTTAGTTCGCGAACGATTCCTGGAAATGAAAGAGCAGTAAAAACCTTGCGGAGACGATTTGTCGAGAATGGGGTGACCGTCTTACATGCGGAGGATTCGGGGTCCGCGTTGCATGCCACGGGACATGCTTGTAGGGCTGAACTTGAGGCTATGTACAAGCTGATTCGCCCTCGAGTTGTAATTCCCGTTCATGGCGACAGTGAACGCCTAATTGAGAATGCCAGAATCGCTTCGAGCGCAGGTGTTGCCAATACACTCAGTGGCATGAATGGCGACCTATTCACAATTTCCCCCGCCACTGGCGTTTCGAAGGGTTTTTGCGAAGTTGGACGGGTGCCCTTAGTCTAGCAAATTTAGGGCACAGGCCATCAAATTCCAGCCAATTTTAGGGAGCACCTGTATCAAACATGTATCTCGGCATCTTTGCATGTATTCCTTGCACGGTGTCAACAACTTGCGTCACAGTAAAATCTCCCGCAACGCTCATGAGAGAATAGGCGTCGTTCTTTGAAAGGCCTCTGTGTTCAGTCAGGAGCTCCAGCATATCTTTGGAAGCATTTTTCATTGCCACATTTAAATCCTCGTCGAAACCATGCACTATCCAAAAATTCGGTGTTTGAAGCAAAGGTGTCGGGAATGTGAAATCTTTTCTCAAGATGATTTGCATCGTCACATCTAGAGAAGCCTCGATTGCTGTTCCACTGATCTCTCCGTCGCCTTGAGAAACGTGAGGGTCCCCAATAGAAAATAGCCCTCCATCTACTTGTACAGGGTAGAACATGGTAGACCCTGCTGCGATTCGCCAATTATCTATATTTCCGCCATGAGCACCGGGTGGAATTGAGCTGACCCTTTCTCTTATATTTGGGGCTACTCCAGCCGTGCCAAGATGCGGGCGCATAGGCACTCTCACTCCCTCCAGCGCCATTTCTCTTGAGCACTCAGGGCAACGCGTTATCTGTCCTGGCTTATCATACAAACCTTGAAAGTTATATGCATAATGGCCGGTTGCTTGCATCGTTCCCATATCTAAACGATAAATTGTCACTCTCTCTTTTTTTCCGAATTCTTCGTATAAGTGACCCCAGTTTGCCGCTAGGTTGGATCCATAGGAAAAACGGGGTTTCATTTTAAGATAATGAATTTCCAACATATCTCCGGGTTTCGCGTCCCGAACATAAATCGGTCCGGTCATAATGTGCACGCCAGGATGTCTGTCTGTTTCCGGTATGCCGTCCCAAAGCGCTTCGATTTTTGCGTCCATCATTAGGTCGGGGTCATCGCCAGCATGATGAGTGATAGCCTCTGCTTGGATTAGATCACCACTATCTATCGTCAACGCGGGGGGTACCGATGCCGAGAAATAACCCCAGTGACAAGAGTCGGGAGTTGCTCTTATAGTATGCAGATTTTTTGGATTTTCTCTGTCTCGATCTGTTAGATCATCAGTTTTGATTAAACTCATCATTTTTCCTCACAATTATAACGGGATGATGATAGCAAATCTTTTGTGAGTTTGTTGATGCTTGAATATAAGTTGTTTTCAGTAAAGTGTGAGTGAAACGAATTTTAATGACTAGAGATGTTTTTGATGGGATAAAAACGGCTTTGATTTCTCCATTATCCTGGATTTTTTTATAGCATAATTGGCGCGCTAGGACTGATTATCATGCAAGGAAAATAATCCTTAAATACCCAAGATTAAGAGAAGATTTCTTTTAATTATGGTAGTATCCGACACACCGTATGAGGATAAAAGTGATTTCTACCATAACACAATTAATTGCTCGGCAGACGCTGAGTAATCCGGCGATTGGAGCTCGCGATAAGGATTGGCTGACTTATGAAGCCCTGATAAATCTCGGCTCCGAAGTGAGGCTAGAACTTAGGAAAGTAGGCATAGGTAAAGATGATCGGGTTGCTGTCGTTCTGCCAAATGGACCGGAAATGGCGGCTGCTTTTTTAACCATTGCCCAATCAGCGGTTTGTGCACCATTAAATCCTTCTTACCGGGAAGAAGAATTTAAATTCTACTATGCTGATTTAAAGGCAAGAGCCGTAATATTGCTTCATGATGCTGATGGTCCTGCAAGTTCAGCTGCTGACTCGCTGGGCTTGATGAAAATACAGATGGAAACCTACCCCGGCATGCCGGCTGGATATTTTTCACTCAGCACGGATCAACATGGCCGAGTTTCTAGTAGCCTAGATCCGGAAAGCGAGGATGCTGCTCTTATACTGCACACATCAGGAACTACGTCTAGACCCAAAATTGTGCCTCTCACCCATGCTAATCTCACAAACTCGTCCGCAAACATTCAACAGGCGCTGGAATTGTCGGAGACGGATAGATGTATGAATATAATGCCTCTGTTCCATATTCATGGATTAATTGCCACTGTTTTATCCTCAATATCGTGTGGAGCATCCGTTTGGTGCAGTTCTGGTTTCAGTGCGTTGAATTTCTATCAGTTGCTCGATGAAGTAAAGCCTACCTGGTACTCTGCAGTGCCGACCATGCATCAGACAATTTTAGCGAGATCTAAAAGGAATAAAACAGTAATAGAAAATTCCTCTTTAAGGCTCATAAGATCATCCTCGGCTTCATTGCCGGGACCGGTGATGCGAGAGTTGAGCCAAACTTTCCGAGTTCCGGTCATCGAGAGTTATGGGATGACTGAGGCAACGCATCAAATGACATCAAACCCTCTAACAAAAGGATCTCAAAAGCCTGGCTCAGTCGGAATACCTGCTGGACCAGATGTTGCTGTTGCTGATACGGCGAAAAATAGTCTTGTTAATGGTGTTGGAGAGGTCGTTATTTCAGGTAAAAATGTGACTCCGGGCTACGAGGGAAATCCGAGTGCGAATGAAAAATCTTTTTTTTATGCTAATGATAAACGTTGGTTTCGGACAGGAGATCAAGGGCGCTTTGATGAAGACGGCTATCTAATTCTTACTGGTAGACTTAAAGAGATCATAAACAGAGGTGGAGAAAAGATTGGACCATTGGAAGTTGATGGAGTTATAAGTAGTCATAGCGACGTGCTGCAGGTCGTGACCTTCGCTATTCCGCACCCTACTCTTGGAGAAGAGGTTGGGGCTGCGATCGTGCTGCGGGATGGAGCGCAGATGGCCGAGAAAGATCTTAAAGCCTTTTGTGCGTCAAGCTTATCCGCTTTTAAAATTCCTTCGAAGATTGTTTTCGTTGATGAAATTCCGAAAGGAGCTACCGGTAAATTGCAGAGAATCGGATTGGCTGAAAAGTTAAATCTTATCTAACCAATCTTACTAGAGATAATACCCATATGAAGATAACTGTTTTTGGTGCAGGGGCGATCGGCGGATTTCTTGGTGCTAAACTGCAACATTCTGGTGCGGACGTTAGCTTGGTCGCAAGAGGCCCACACTTGTCAAGTATCCAGAGCAATGGATTGACTCTGATTGAGAACGGGAAGTCGACCAATACAAAAATTAGGGCTGTGGAACATGCGTCAAGTCTTGGTCCTCAAGATTATGTGTTCATCACTTTAAAGTCACATTCAGTTGCAAAGGTTGTGGAATCAATTGCGCCAATTCTGCACGATAACACCGCGATTGTGTGGGCTGTGAATGGTTTTCCGTGGTGGTATTTTTATGGTGTCGACTCACAATTAGGGAATACTAGGCTTCACTCTGTTGATCCTCAAAATATTCTCTGGGCTGCATTTGGCCCTGAAAGAGTTTTGGGCTGTGTGGTCTATCCCGCAGCCGAAATTATCGAACCTGGAGTGATAAAACATATCGAGGGTAACCGATTTTCGCTAGGTGAGCCGAATGGGGTTAAATCGCAACGAGTGAAAAAATTGTCAGAGATTTTGACTAATGCATCGCTTCGAGCGCCTGTCAGATCGAATATTAGGACTGAAATATGGGTAAAGTTGTGGGGTAATTTATCATTTAATCCAACATCCGTTTTGACGCATGCCACCCTAGACAAATTATGCACCGATTCCGGTGTGAGAAATATAATTCGTCTGATGATGACGGAGGCTGAGGAGATAGCGAATAAACTTGGTGTAACTTTTCCGATTGATGTGGAGAAGAGAATAGAGGGCGGGGCGGCGGTAGGGGGCCATCAAACATCAATGTTGCAAGATATTTTAACTGGCAGACCTCTCGAACTGGACGCCATGTTAGGTTCTGTGCAAGAGTTAGGTCGTCTTGTAGAGACACAGACACCAACCATTGACATTATCTTCGCGTTGACCAAATTGCGAGAGGCTATGAATTTTTCTTCATAGCTAGCAGGGCTCCACGAGCTTTGTCCAGATATTACCTGTCAACTTTTCTTGAAAGCACGATATGACTGAGAGTTTTTTCAACGCCATCCAAATTAGCGATTTTGTCAAGGGTTTGGTCCAAAGCCTCAGTCGTTGCCTCAGTTATTTTTGCTATCATGTCGTATTGACCGCTAATTGTGCATAGCATTTCCATTTGAGGAATTTTGAATAACTGATTCACTATGGTGCTATTTTTTTTCGGGACAACCGAGATCATCACGTATGCGCTAACGTTTTGGCGTTCGAGAACTGGGTTGATCTTTATTGTGTAACCTTGGATCACTCCAGTTCTCTCTAGACGTTCCATTCTCTGTTGGACTGTAGCGCGGCTCAAGCCCATCTTTTTTGCGATGTCCGAAACAGTTCGACGGCTATTTTCCTGTAAAAGTTTTAGTAGATCCTGATCGGTTTTCATATCAATATGCCAAATTTATAATCAAAATGACGGCGCGATCTGTTGGATTCGATACGTTTGGTAATCGTTATTATGAGACCAAAAAGCCTGTTCGCGGGGAACGGTGCTCTCGCTACGTAATTTTCAAAGGTAGCGTCGAAGCCTCAAAAGTACCTGCTGACTGGCATGGCTGGCTTCATCACACAGACGACTCACCGCCGCCAGAAGGTGGTCATGCACGTTATGACTGGCAACAGGAGCATGTCCCTAATCTTACAGGAACACGTTATGCCCATCGTCCGGCAGGCCATGTGCTTAAAGGAGGAAAACGAGCGCCAGCCACCGGAGATTACGAGCCGTGGCAGCCAAGTTAGTAGATGGCCTGCTCAGAGTTGAGGAGAACAGCAACTTATGCAACGTAATATCATCGAAATTATAATGGGAGCAGTTGTCCTTCTCGGCGCCGGCTTCTTCAGTTTTATGGTTTATCAGACAGCTGGCATAACCACTGCAGATGGCTACCCGGTGGATGCGGAGTTTGGGAGAACTGGCGGGCTCACAGTAGGGGATGATGTCCGCCTTTCAGGCATCAAAGTAGGCCGAATTGTTGGACAGTCGCTTGATACGCAAACATTTATAGCGCGCATTGAAATGCGGATACACGATAATGTTTTGCTGCCGGCGGATACCTCTGCGCGCATCACATCGGCTTCTCTCCTTGGAGGAAATTTTCTT
>CAJWMT010000036.1:0-23034 GCA_913044275.1 uncultured Cellvibrionales bacterium | reverse complement strand
ACGTGATGGGCGGTTTTAAAACGCAAGGCCGCCACCGCGCCGACTGGCCGCAAATCGAAGAAGACGCAAAAGCACTGGCCCGCGCGGGCGCGTTTGCCATTGTGCTGGAGGGCATGGCGGCTGAACTGGCCGATAAAATCTCCAGCGAAATATCCGTGCCGACGATTGGCATTGGCGCGTCGCCCGGCTGCGATGGGCAAATTCTAGTGACCGAGGATATGCTTGGGCTGTCGCCGTCCGTGCCGAAATTTGTCAAGGAGTTTGCCATCCCGCTGCCAGTTAAAATAATCACGGCAATGATCGGTTTCCCACTCGAAGACATACCACAACTTAAGATATGGTCCACAACTTGGACGCTTCCTTTTGCGCGCGGATTAAGCTTGGCACAAGAAATGGAGATCGCTCGTCAGGGTGTTGATTTTCAGAACTACATTAGAGATATCGCTAATGAGCGCCGCAAGCGCCCTAAAGACGATTATCACTCATCTGGTGCAAACCAAATTTGATGAAAAGCGCCCACTTGCCGATCACGAGATCGCATCCAAAGTGGATAATATGTACATTGGTGGAAATGAGACAACTACTTTTACACTCACATTGGGAATGTGGCTCATGTTGAAAGATCCAAGTATCGACCGGGCTCTAGAAAAGGATAATTTAAAAATTCAAAACTTTACAAACGAAGTGCTCAGATTGGAATCTCCTACGCAAGGCCTTTACAGAACCGCGGTCATAGACACTGAAATTCGCGGCACGCCAATTCCTAAAGGATCTACTATTCATATCCGTTTTGGAGCCGCTAACCGTGACGAAGAAGTATTTTCCTGCCCAGAAAAACTTGATCTGAATCGCGCAAATTGCTCTCGCCATCTCGCGTTTAGTCGCGGCGAGCATGGTTGTCCTGGGTCGTCCCTCGCTAGAATGGAATTAAACATTGCTTATGAGCATCTAATCAACCGACTGACAGGTCTGAAACTCACACCAAAACAAAATGATTTTACACACCACCCTGGTTTTATCCTTAGAGGATTGAAAGAACCACACCTATCGTTCGAACCTCGATTAGGCAAGGTTTAATTGCTCTCCATACAAAATATGGAGCATTCAAGTTGATCAAAATTGTTCAAATTATTGATCATCTACGAACGAGTTTTTTCAGTAACTGGCACTAGAATAATTCCGCCGTCGGCTTCTATTTTGGTACGATTGGACTTTTTATCCGTAGTAACATCTCCAACATATACGGCTAGTGCAAAAATTCTCGAAATAGGTGTACTCGCTTTGCCAATCACAGACACAAAAATATTGAGGTAATATTTTCCTTCCGTTTCGCTACTGATAACCACATCCAGATTAATGTCGTCGGTTGAATCAATCGGAAATTCATAGCTTCGAGTGGCTGGCTCTAGTAACAAGCCATTTTGCGGCGACAGATTAACTAGCATTTTGCCGCTGGCATAGTGTTCAACAAATTTCAAACTAACCAGTCTCTGCTCGCCTATATCGAGCACTCCAAAATAGTCGTGCGAAAAATTAACCGCCGCACCCGTCTTTCTGCTCCTCGCCTGATCAAACCTTTCTTGAGAGTGCACGGATATATCATTGTTCAACTCGGCAAAGAAGCCTGATCTTCCAAAGTAGACCTGATCACTCGCCTGGCAAGTCAGAGCGAAAACTCCGGTGAGTAAAAAAATTAAAGCCCTACCTTCCAAACGCAAAGCACCTAACATTTGCCATTTCCTTGTTTTAGCGAGTAATCGATAAGTCAAAGCAAGTGTCTTCTGATATCTCGTAACCATAGAGCGCCATTGCATAACGACCTTCATCGAGCTCCAAATTCATTTGCTCATGCCCTGCCTGAGTTCCCTCGGCAGTAGCGATAACAACTCCCGATTTGTAGATTACAAAATCGACATCCGCCAATAAGGCACCGCTCACGCTAGTTGCATTGAAGGCATGCTCTCCAGCCAATTCGACGTCAAATGAGATGAAAACCGAGTTACCCAACTTATTTTGTGATCCCACGCCAGCTACAGTGCAAAGTTTACCGAGCTTCGCTCCGTTCACGTCAATGTCTCTGTAGACCGGAAGTGCAGAAGGAATACCTCCGTCGTTTGTTTCCCCTGCCCCGTCTGAGCCGGTGCCAGTGATACTCTGACCCTCAACTAGACCGGTTATATTCGAAATCGCCTCGTTCTGCTGATCTGTCAACTCGTCGATAAACGTGAAGATACTTGCAAAGAAAGGATTTGCTTTAAAATTTTCCGATACCAACACCGAATAAATGGAATCAAAACCCAGATTGGTGTTATCCATGCCCTCGTTCTGCTCATCATAGAGATCAAAAAGAATTGATTGTATCGACCCTTCACTAAACCAACCAGGATTTCTAACATCATTGCTCTCAACATCAATCGAGAATCCCAGCGCTTGGTTTTTTCCCGAACTATCTCGGTAATACTGATCATCTGTAACAATTGCTGATATTGCATTACCCCACCCCTCTGAAAATGCTACTCGCAGATCGAGTTTTTCCCCGGAACCATGGGGCCCCCCAATCGAATCTGAGCGTGACAGTTTATGCTCAAAATAGTGACCCCACTCATGGATGACCACATGACGATCGTACTCATCAGTATCACTATCAGATTTACCGAGAATATAAATGTTACCTCCTTGATAAAAAGAGGTGCCAATATCTCCCTCCTCGATAGAGCCATCAGCCGTACTATTTTTCTCACTCCAAAAAATTTCTAGCGGTGGGAAACGCAGCACTGGATCAACAGAAACAAACGTTTCTTTTGCATCATATACTGCGTCTAATATCGCAAATGGTGCTGCTGATCGAACCGCTCCGTAACGGTCACCGGTCCAGCCCGACTCAAAGTGAAGGTCTCGAACCAGATCATCAGTTTCAGGATTGAAAAGCTCCCCTTGACCTGCATAAAGCGTCCCGCCGTTAGTATTATCAGTCACCTTGACGTCCCAAATACTGCCTCTCCGCATTCGAGAGGATACTCGCACTCGCAGTTCGCTACTAAGTTCAGCGGGCACCGAGTAATTGCCCTTAGAATCGGTCGTAGTTGACGCAACAACCTCGTTTCTAGAATCCACCAACTCTACTAAAACTCCTCGAGCAGGTACAATCCGGGTACCCTCATAATCGAGCCCACTGCTGATAGTATCAAGAGGAACTAGATCAAAAGTAACCCTACCAGTTACCAATGAGGATAGAGCGATAGTTATAGAGGCGGACGCGCTTGCTCCCCGATTGTCCGTGACCGACAAACTGAACAGCAAGATCTCAGTTCCTGCGTCGGTTGGCACGAGGAAATTAGGGTTAGCTGTGTCTGCATCATTGAGCTCAACAGTCAGCCCCCCAGTCTGGGTCCATTGATAGCTGACAATATCACCGTCTACATCACTGGCATCAGCAATTAGATACACTGACGAACCTGCTGCACCAATAGGGCCACTTTGCACGGTAACGGTTGGCGCAGTATTCTCATGATTGATGGTAATCGTATCGTAAGCAGTCGATCCCCCATCGTCGGTCACAGTAAATCGGAAAACCAGTGTCGTTGATACTGGTCTTTGCGGCATCTGAAAATGCGCTGCGGCCGTTTCAGCATCGGTCAAATTGACCTCGTCACCTGACTCCTGAGTCCAACTATAGGACACGATTGTCCCATCAATATCGCTCGCGCTCCCAGACAAGAAGACATCCTGACCTCCCAGAATGTCCTGGTCAGGACCTGCGTTCACTAGAGGCGGGTTATTGATATAAAAAATAGTGACAGTATCTGAGCTCTTTGCACCTCGATTATCCCTCACGGTAAACATAAACTCAAAAGTGTCAGTCGTCGGTTGTGACGGCATGGTAAAGTTTGCGACAGCGCTTTCCGAGCCAGAAATATTAACTGAGTCGCCTGAACTCTGCACCCAGGAATAGACATCTATAGTCCCATCGGGATCCTCAGCAGTTCCAGTCAGTGTGACGATTGATCCAGCAGTATATGCCTTGTCTTTTCCCGCACTGGCAACCGGAGGGGCATTCTCATGTTCGATAGCGACCGAATCAGAGGCACTCAGTCCCCTATTATCGGTAACCGTTAACGTGAACAAAAACGACGATGAAATTGGTCTCTCTGGCATATCAAATTGCGCAGTGGCGGTATCCGCTCCCTCCAGTGCCACTGAATCGCCCGAGTCTTGCGTCCAACTATAACTTACAACAGTGCCATCGCTATCGCTTGCACTTCCGAACAGAGTCACTCGAGCTCCAGCAGGCGCCTGCTGATCTGAGCCTGCTTGCACCTGAGGGGCCTGATTTATTGATTGCGCTGGTGGGCCGCCCCCTCCTCCACCGCAAGCTGCAATGGGTAGGGAGAGCAAAACAGGTAGCACAGATTTAATCCACTTGAGCATGCTCGTTATTTATCGGTTTGAGTTGTAAAAAGCTGATTATAAACTCAATATATATGTCTTCATTTAGTTGAAGACTAAACCCCACTCTTCAGCAAATTTTATAATCGAAAGCAGTAAAAATAAATAATCACCTTTGCCTGCAATTATTAACTCGAGAACTCGACTTCGAACCGAAGAAGAAATGGCCAGGTTCGCACCTGGCCATTCGTCGCTACTAGATTTTTATTCCCATTGCCATCGCTCCCCCGAAAGGGACAGGCAGCTTTTAGAAGTTGTACCCAACTGTAACACCAATTTCTCTTGGGGGTCCATACTGAGTGAAGTTCCATAGTTGCGCCACCGCGTTTGAACTGACCCGATGTGTTTGATCAGTTAGATTTTTACCAAACAGTGTAAAAGTCATCTTGTCATCCGATGTAGTATACCTCAGGTAAGCGTTCATTAGAGTCCTGGCTTCACCCTGAGAGAATGGCTTTTGCTTCATGACGAGAGCGCCGTTTGCATCCAAGCCCTGATTGTTCATGGGGAAGGGCTGAGTTTCGTATTCATCCTGATAATGCATATTAACATTATATGTCAGGGTGCCTCCCATTTCTAAATCATGCATGAAGGTGGCTCCCACGCCCAAGCTAAGTTCCGGCGAGAACGGTACAATTAGGCTTGAAAGATCAACTCCTGTTGCTGGAAGGGGCCCAGCACCGAATTGGTTCATATCAGCGGCAGAAAAATTGTAGATAAAGTTATCATACTCATGATCCAGTGTGCCCAAGTTAGCATCTACTCTGAAGTTGTCCGTAGGCGCCCAAGTCAGTTCCACTTCAATACCGCGCGCGGTAGACTCGCCTCCATTAAAAACCCTAGTTTCCTGGAATGCTTGTCCTGAGGGTTCGACTAAGACCACAACCTGACTTCTCAAGATATCGTCATAATCAGTCGAAAAGATTTCGGCATTCAATCTGAGCGTCCCTTCATTGAAGTCCCCCTTAAGACCAATTGCGGTGGTCGTTGCTTCCTGAGGTCGGTAGGCCTGACAGGTTACTGCTGACCCACAAGTCTCAGCGTAGCCACCAGCCTTGAACCCCTTAGAAAAACTCCCATAAAACATCAAATCATCACGCATGTTATGCTCAACAACAACTCTCCAAGTATTAGTATCCCACTCTTTCGAATCCGTAAACTGAGTTGCAAAATTTTCTAGCGGCACCGGGTTAGTCCAAGAATCAATATACTCTGACGGATCTGTAACAAAGTTAGATAAAGGTCCACTTGGACGATCGATGCGCTCGAACGATTTTTCATCCGTTGATCGCCGGTATCCTGCCGATATGGAGGTTCGCTCTGTCAAATCATATGTCCCGTCAAAATAGAATGCACTGGCCTCTCGATCCTGCTTTGTTTGCTGCAGTTGCGCGTACTGGTCGTGGAACACACTACCGGGTGTTGGGTCATACAAACCCAAGTTGGCAAACACGATAAACTCAAAGTCGTCGGTATACATTACCGCGCCCGAAACAAAGTTGAACGGGCCATCAAAGTTGCTGATGAGCCTGAACTCTTGCTGAAACATCTCGCGTCTCGTGTTCCTTGTTGCATCATACAAAGACGTCCAAGCTTCACCGCTGTATGTGCTATTCAAAAGTTCTTCACTCTCACGGTATCCCGTTATTGACTTGACAGTATAGTTACCTAGTTCCAATGTTTGATTAAGATAAATTCCGTCGACATCAATTCGATGCCCATCTTCAATACAAACATAAACGTTGCACGTATTTGACTCACCGGTTATGAAAGGGTCCTTGGTGAACCCAACCCCGGGGGTGGCGATACCTGGCACCCCATAAGTCACCCATAAATAGCCCTCGTCTGGACCACTTTCATTTGCGGCTGCCGGCGCATCAGAGCGATCCTCAACTTTCTCAATAATCAGATGCGCTTCATAATTGTCACTTGGTGAGTAAAGAAACTTTAACTTGGCAGCAAGGACATCAATACCACCGATGTGCTCGCCACCGCCATCAACCACGAGACCAGTGGGGTTTCCAATCACTGGCGACGAGGGCTTTGAATTCGTGTAAAAACCATCATACTGGTCTTGCACCACGGCAAGCCGAGCAGCCAAAGTGTCTTCGATCAATGGCATATTGACCGCCAAATTGACTTTATTACCTTTAGACTTATTGCTGGCATATTCACTAAATGAAGCCGAAACTTCACCAAAAAATTCGTTGAACACGGGCTTCTTGGTGGTGATGTTTATAGCCCCCGCTGGAGTATTTTTTCCGAAAAGCGTTCCTTGCGGGCCTCTAAAAATCTCCACTTGCTCAATATCAAACAGCTCCACAAACTGAGATTGAACATGGCTGAGCGCAAATTCATCTACTACGACACCAACATCAGCATCATCAGTGACTAGGATCGAAATGTTTCCCGTTCCCCTAATTCCGCCCGCGACAGCATTGAAACCTGTCTGCTTTGTCATAGTTACATTGGGAGATAAATCACTAAGCGTTGTAAGTTCGCTTGAAAATGTATTCTTGATTTGTTGCGCTGTGACCGTTGTTACAGCCATACCAAGATCCTGCTGATCTTTGGCGATTTTAGCTCCAGTTACCACAACTTCCTCAATTGCCAAGTCAGATGCGCTTATGCAGATGGAGCTAACCGACAGCACTCCAAAAATAAAAGCTCTTTTCATTCCTCTCAAAAAACTAAAAGTTCCCATACCACTCCCCCCTGTGTCACAAAAATTTTTATCAATTAACAAGTCGTTCTGTCGTCCCACTTTGCCCTAAATTTTTGCTTTCTTGAAAAAGTGAAAAGACAGGCAGGAACAGTATATGATCTGACAATGCTTATCAATGCAATTTTTTGAAAATAATCAAAATAATGTCTTCAATTTATCTTGTTGATTTAAATAATATTGGATGCCAAAAACACGTATCTTTGCACCTATGTTGATCAGATATAATAATCTGAAGAATTTAAGTCAAAAAGAGCGGGCTAACCAGACTAAATGTCTATTTCGACTCAGTGGTGATATATTTATCCAAGCTTGGAGAAGCATCAATTCTGGAGCAAATCGAGCTATGAAAATAACTGTAGCAGGAACTGGTTATGTAGGACTTTCTCTAGCAGTTTTGCTGGCTCGGCAGCATGAAGTAACAGCCTATGATATTGATGAGTCACGAGTCCAGCAAGTCAATTTGAGGAAGTCCACAGTAGCTGATGACGAAATTAGCAACGCGTTATCCTCAGACCAACTGGACCTGAGCGCTACTCACGATAATGAGGCAGCTTTTCGGGATGCAGAAATCGTAATCATCGCAACTCCTACAGACTATGACGCAAAAACTCACTGCTTTGATACTGACTCAGTTGAGCAGGTCATCGGTTTGGTTACAGCATGTAACTCTGAATGTTTGATGGTCATTAAATCGACTATCCCCGTTGGCTTAACTAGTGAGCTTCGAACACGACATAAAACGGACCGGATTATCTTCTCTCCTGAATTTCTCAGAGAAGGCAAGGCGCTGCATGACAATCTCAATCCTTCCCGCATAATCGTTGGCGATAAAAGCGAAAAAGGAACAATGATCTCACAGCTGTTAAGCAGAGCAGCAGAATGTAATGATGTACCCATACTTTTGACCGACAGTGCAGAGGCGGAAGCCATCAAGCTCTTTTCAAACACTTATCTCGCAATGCGTATTGCATATTTTAATGAGCTAGACTCGTATGCGCAGGCAAACAATATGGACTCAATGGAAATAATCAGAGGCGTGGGGCATGACCCAAGAATTGGTAATTTCTACAATAATCCGTCATTCGGTTACGGAGGCTATTGCCTCCCGAAAGATACCAAACAACTGCTTGCGAATTATAATCATGTGCCAAACAACCTTATAAAAGCGATTGTAGATTCCAATGACACCCGGAAGGACTTTATAGCAACCACCATCATCGATATGAAACCACAGGTGGTGGGCATCTACCGACTTACAATGAAGGCAGATTCTGATAACTTTCGCGCATCCGCTGTTCAGGGAATTATGGAGCGCATACAAGCCCAAAACATCCCTATAATAATATATGAGCCTGGCCTTAAGGCTACGCAGTTCCGAGGTCACGAGCTGGTCCTAAACCTTGGCGCCTTTAAAGCTAGAAGCAGCGTTATCATGGCCAACAGACGACATGTCGAATTAATCGACGTTGCCGAGAAAGTCTACACCAGAGATCTATTTGGTGTGGACTAAACTAGTGTCTGACTCGCCGCTCGATTTTTCGTGCAAAAATCTTTTGCTCCCTTTGAACATGTCTCATTGCCTTATAAACACTTATTTCCGGATCTATCTTGCCTGTCTTACCCAATGCCTCAAGTTGAGCATAATACCAATATTGAACGGCAAACCCATTAATTGCTCTAGATAGCTTGATGTGCTTCAAGATCTGCAGCCAAGAGGGAAGCAATGAGAGCGTATCCTCAAAACGGGGTAACTCCTCAAGACCCTCTAGCAGCCTGTTTGGCGCATCCGTCATCACACACATTGGTCTCGCCAGTCCAATGATATCAACACTGCCGATCTTTATAGCCTCACACATCATCTTTCTTCGCCTAAATCCGCCCGTAACCATCAACGGAACAGACGTTTTTTCACGAACAGCCAAAGCAAAATCTGCAAAATATGCTTCCTTGATGCGCTGAATAGGCGGCACATAAGGTTCAATTTCACTCTCCATGCCTGCTATTCCTAAAAGCTTAGGTTGCTCGTAATTGCCGCCTGAAATTTCGATCAAATCGATTCCTTCCGATTCTAGCCATGAAACAACCTGCAAGCACTCCTCAAACGAGAAACCACCTCTCTGAAAATCACTACTATTTAGTTTCACCGAAACTGGAAAATCCCTACCTACTGCGCGCCTCGTTTCGGACACCACCTCTATCAGGGCTCGCGCCCGATTGATTAGGGGTCCCCCATATTTGTCGGTCCGAAGATTGGCCCTTGGACTAAGAAATTGGGAGAGCAAATAACCATGCGCTGCATGTATCTGAACCCCCGTAAAACCACCTTTTTTCGCAGTTATCGCACAACTTACGAACTTTTCAATGATTTCATCAATTTCATGTATCGAGAGTTCTATTGGTCGACCAAAGTCTCCCCCCGGCAATTTCAGGGGCACAGCGGAAGGCGCTTTAGGTTTTGCATTCACTATTTTCAGTGTCTGTCTTCCCGAATGACTAATCTGGGCCCAAACTTGAGCACCCTGACATTGACCAGCATCGGTCCAAGCCAAGATCGCAGAATTAGCAGTTTGACTGACTGGTCCATCGAAGATAACGTTTCCCGGTCGCTCGAGATGACTCTTATCAACCATAATATTACCTGACAATAGTAACCCGGCTCCGCCAGAACCCCAGATTCCGTAAAGCCTTGCGAGGGAATCCGTCGGGATGCCTTCAAAGCTAGCAAGTCCCTCAGTCATTGCTGACTTTGCAATACGATTCTTAATTTGTATGCCGCATGGAAGTTCTATCGATTGATTTAAGGGCATGCGGTCTCCGGTAACGCTATATCTTTTACAAAAGGGTTGGACATTGATTTCATATGATATGGTTTATCCCTGCCCACTGATCAATTTCATGAATCTTTAGTGGTTAGCCAGACCTATATCAGCCACAGTTCGAAATCCGATGTGGGAAGTAGCCAATGTGATGTCCTGGCCCTGCCGAGCAGCTGGCCTATATCGCTGGCAATAGTTGTCCGAACACAGAAAAGAGCCGCCTTTGATAGTCTTTAAGGTTACCCCAGGTTGTCTTGGATCATAGCCCTCGCTGCGATAATCCATTTTTCGATCTGCATGATAGGCCGTCTCAGTCCATTCCCAAAGGTTACCCGTGATGTCATATAAGCCATAATTGTTTGGACTAAAGCATCCGACAGGGGCGACCCCTTGGAATCCATCAATTCCATCGTTTTTATGAGGAAAGGTTCCTTGCCAGATATTTGCCTTTGGCTTGACGCTATCCGGTGATTCATCGCCCCATGAAAACTTAGCACCTGAAATACCTCCTCTGGCTGCATACTCCCACTCTTTCTCAGTGGGCAATCTTCGTCCTAACCAGTTTGCGTATGCGGAAGCATCTGAGTAGGTAACATGAACTACCGGATAGTGCTTTCGTCCTTTTATCGAACTACCAGGGCCACTAGGGGTTTTCCAAGAAGCTCCTGTAACGAACTGCCACCAAACATCGGCAGTGCCATCCGAATTTTGAGTGGGTGCAACAAAGACAGCAGAACCTGGTGCTCGAAACTCTGAAGGAATGTTAGGATAAAGTTCTGCTGATAAACCTTTTTCGGCTTCCGTCACATAACCCGTCGCCTTAACAAATTTCTCAAACTGTCCATTAGTGACTTCCGTCGCATCAATCTCAAAACTATCCACTAAAATCTGTTCTACAGGAGCCTCTTCTGGGTAATAACGCGTCTCCCCAAATTGAAACTGCCCGCCCTCAATCTTGATGGATGCATTCGCTATTTCAGCATCTAGACAAGGCGGTGAAGGTGTCGAAGTTGGTTGTGCCTTGTTGCAAGCCGAAAAAACTAAACACAGTATTAGCGACAAGATTAATACTGACAAACCGGTTTCTTTGCGCAAAAACCTCAAATTAAGCATTTCCTGCTAACCTACTCGATAAGCTTGTAACTGGTGCTGCGGCTATGAGTTCTCTACTGTACGGATGTTCGGCGTTTAACATAATGTTTTTGGCGGCACCCTGCTCAACAATTCTTCCTTCCTTCATTACCGCTACTCGATGAGCAAAAGAGGGAATCAGAGACAAATCATGTGTGATGAAGAGATAGGCGATGCCTTCTTCTTCCTGAAAATCTCGCAGCAGCCCAAGCACCTCGGCCCGAAGGGATACGTCAAGTGCGCTGGTAGGCTCATCGCATATAACTAACTTAGGCCTGACTGCAAGGGCTCGGGCGATAGCAATTCGCTGTCGCTGTCCACCAGAGAATTCGTGCGGGTATCGCGACAGCTGATTTATATGCAAACCGACTCGATCCAAAACGCGGCGAAGGTGCTGATCGCGCAACTTTGGAGGGATTTCACTTGCCAATGTCACCACGCCTTCCTGAATAATATCACCTACCGTCATCCGAGGGTTCATGGAAGAAAAGGGGTCCTGAAAAACAACTTGTATTTTCTTTCTAAAATGCAAGTAACTTCTCTCTGGAATATCATGGATTAACTTTGTGCCAAAACTTATTTGTCCTCGAGTTATCTCGCACAATCTGAGAATGGCACGCCCAGTGGTGGTTTTTCCGCAACCTGATTCCCCAACCAATGCGAGTGTTTCCCCTTCATCTATTTTGAAGGTGATACCATCAACCGCCTTGGTCTGTGCTACTGTCCTCTGGAAAAATCCCGCCTTTATCGGAAACCAAATGTGAAGATTATTTACCCTAAGCAATGTTTTTGAAGATTCATTCCAAAGGAAATCCTCCGTATTGGGCAAAGATTTAATCAAATGTTGGCTGTATTCATGTTGCGGATCGGCAAAAAAATTGCTGCATTCAGCAGTTTCAACAACTTCTCCATTGCGCATGACTGCGACGCGGTCAGAAATCGCATTGACTACCCCCATATCATGTGTAATGAACAAGATCGAGAGGTTCCGTTCCCTCTTGAGTTTTGCCAATAACTCTAGCACCTGTTTTTGGATCGTAACATCTAGGGCAGTAGTGGGCTCGTCGGCAATGAGCACATCAGGATTACAAGCTAGCGCGATGGCGATCGTTATCCGCTGCACCTGCCCACCGGACAGTTGATGCGGATACCAATCAACTCGCACTTCTGGATTCGGGATCCCTACCTCAGCAAGTAAATCGACAGTAGATTTAGTTATTTCGGACCTCGGAAGACTGCGATGCAGCGAAATGGCCTCAGCTAACTGCTCTCCTACAGTCTGAACTGGATTAAGCGAGGTTTGAGGCTCTTGAAAAATCATAGCCACACGGCGTCCGCGAACTTCATTCATTTCATTCTCGGTTAGCTCAAAAATATTTTCCGCACCCAAGGTTACTGATCCATCAGTAATTTCAAGGGCATTTGGCAGCAAACGCATGACAGCTAGGGCAGTGACTGATTTGCCAGATCCTGACTCGCCCACAACTGCAAGTGTCTCGCCTAGCTTTAGTTCAAGAGAGACGTCATCGACCAACACTTTGCCACTTGAGGGGTGACAGATTTTAAGGTTTTGTATGGCAAGAACGGTTTCTCCCATTAGGTTGGCGCTCGTCTATCATTAGTCCTCGGATCAAATGCGTCGCGAACCTGATCAGAGAATAAGTTGGCAGAAAGGACTAGAGAAAACATGAAAATAAAAGCTGCAGATATAGACCACCAGACAGCTGGGTCACGAGACAACTCTTGTCTAGCAGAGTTGATCATGTTGCCCCAACTATTGATCGAGGAATCAACACCGACACCTATATAAGCCAATACAGCCTCAGCCATCACAAAGACACTAAAGTTAAGTACAAGTGAAATAATTACGAGGTGCATTACGTTGGGCAGTATATGGCGAGTAATGATACCGAGATGGCTCACGCCAAATGCCCTAGCCGCATTAACGTAATTTAACTGACTCACCTTCAAAGTTTCTGCCCTAAGAAGCCTGCAGAGGCCTGTCCAACTAGTTAGGCCGAAGATCGCGCAAAGTGCTAAAAACTTAAAATCTGCTCTGCTAAACAATAAATTAAAGTCCTGAGCATGATTTTCTATGTATACATCAATGACCAGAACCGCAGCCGCTATCAACAGGATATCGGGGATTGAACTAAGAGTCGTATAAATGTACTGAACCAAGTCGTCAATGTAACCCTTAAAGTAACCTGCCGAAATCCCAAGGCCAATGGCAAACGGAAGGGACAACAGAGTAGCGAAAGCGCCTATCAGCACACCAGTTCTTATGGATTTTATACTCTGATAGAGAACATCAGCTCCAACCTTGTCGGTGCCCATAATATGGTAAACTGCACCAAGCTCTAATACCCAAGCATAAACCATGGAAGTAAGAAAGATTACAGTGTAGATCGTGCCAGTTGGTAGATATGTTTCGATTGATGCGCGGCGCAAAACTTGGACTGTAATCAGAATAATAGCCAACGAAAAAAAACCGCCCTTAAAAAAGGCCACAAAGCTGAGCTTAACTATATCCAGCCAACGATCATTCGTATCAACTAGATGTGTGCCTCCGTGAAGCAGCCGAGGGTGATCGCGATAAAGTTGCCCTGAAGAGTTTCGCATATTTTCTTTGGAAAAAGAATATAAGGCGAAGGGCGCCGAGTAAGTCTTTTCTTGCTTGACTCTCATATCCTCGTGGATCCAATCCAATACACTTAGAACCTCGCTACTGAAATAAACTTTTTCATCTGCAGAGGTCGTTGGCAAAGATTTCTGAAAATGCAGCGAATCGAGCAATGCGATTAGCACATAGAGCGACATCACCATGAAAGTGGAACAACCAATTTTAGTGCTGAAGACTTGTCGCCAATTAGCTCTTGTCTGAGGGCTGGTTTTAACGAACCTAAACATTGCTAAAATCCCCAAAACCAGCAAGAAAATCAGACCATCGCTCCACAAAATTACTGGTCGTATCATCACTGAAGCCTCACGCGCGGGTCAACGAGGGTATATGAAACGTCGGTCAGCAGCAGCCCGATTATGTAAAGCACTGAGCTCAAGAAAACCATTGTACGAACAATTGAAAAGTCCTGCGCTCGAATTCCATCAATTGTAAAACTCCCCAGCCCGGGAATACCAAAAAACGATTCGGTGACTAAGCTACCCAGAAAGAGCACTGGAATCAAAACAACAATTCCAGTGAGTATTGGGATCAGCCCGTTGGGGAGCATATGCTTAAAAAGGATCGCAAACTCCGACACACCCTTCGCCCGTGCGGTCCTTATATAATCTCGGTTAGCCTCCTCAAGAAAGATAATTCGATAAATTCTAACCCCGCCACCAATTCCGGTGATCACTCCGATAGCGATAGGTAAGAGGAGAAATTTCAAAGCCGAAACGCCGGGCAGGTAACCCGAAACAGGCACAAGATGCCAAAGCTTGCCCGCCAGAAACTGGCCCCCAATAATGTAAAACATTGAGGAAATTGAAAACATCCCGACACAAAATATCATGGCAACCAACTCAAACATACTCGCACGAAACATCACCACTAATAGTGCTAGGCTTATGTTAACCGCTAAACCAATTGTGAAGACTGGTAATGCAACAGCTAAACTTGGCCACATACGCTTTTTAATTTCTTCTCCAATAAGACGGCCTTCATCACTCTTACCAAAGTCAAAGGTAAACAACTTTGCTGATTTTTGGAAAAATATAGTCTCGGTTATTACATCAGACCCTGTCGACTCTTCGTTCACAAAGAGCGGGAGATGATAGCCACGTTGCTCCTTCCATTGTCGCACCGCTTCGGGGTTAATGTGTTTTATCCCCAGCTGTGCCTGTGCCATTTGATCAGGTGAATTTATTAAAAAAAACAGCGCGAAAGTAATGATGTTCACCCCAATTAGGATAGGAATGGCATAAATAATTCTGCGTGCTATGTATGCCCACATATTTATATGATCCTTCGTCTCTGACGACGACGATATGCCCTATAACCCGGCATGAGAATCAGAAGAAATAAGACCAAGAATAGAGCTAATGGCCAAACTTCGGGTTTATTCCAAACTCTTTGCTTGCTCTCTCTGAGTTTAGTATCAATATCTTGGTACTTTAAAGTCACCTGCGACATACCATGAGGCTTATAGTTCCTTACCCATTCGTTACTCAACGTAAACGTGACCGGATGAAAACTTGATGCCCATGGAGCATCAAATCTGTATATTTCTAGCATCCTTTCGATTATGGCAAGTCGCTCAGGCGAATCCGGCATTACTTTCATCTTGTTAAAAAGTTCATTGTATGAAGGGTTATCGTAATTACTCGAGTTAGCCCCCGAACCGCCGCTACCCACTCGCCCATTTGGCCCATAGTGCAGAAACAAAAAATTTTCCGGATCAGGATAGTCTGCAAACCAACCCCAGGAAAAGATCTGCGCACGGCCACTTTCCATCTTGTCTTGAAAGCGATTATAGTCAGTGGCCCGAATATTAAGCTGAATGCCCAACTTAGAAAATTGCTGGATCCTCCAGTTTTGCAGTGCACTATCATCACCCGTACTAATAGTAGTGTCGAAGTTGAGCACCAATGGTTCTCCCGTTGACGCATCTCGACCATCGGGATACCCTGCATCCCGCATAAGCTGTTTGGCATACCCAAGGGTTTTCTTTCGAGGAAGACCATCCTTCCAGACAAACACCTCCGGATTCACTCCTTTCTCTCCCTCTTGGTAACCAAAAATCCCCGGTGGAATTGGACTCATGGCGACATCACCCCTTCCATTACGAAAAATGGAAATAAATTCTTCCTCGTCATAAACTATAGATATAGCTTGTCGTAATTTGCGATTGCGATCAGAATAACCTCCAACTACAGGGTCCAACATATTGAATCCCACATAATAGGTAGCCGGCTCGATGGCTGTAATCAAGTTTACTCCTTTACTTTCCATCTCGTCACTGAGAGCTATGCCATCAACGCTCACATTTACAGATTGATCAAAGCTGTCGCTATCAATGGCTGCTCGATCATAATAGCCCTGCAAAAATTTTGTCCAAAGTGGGATAGCCTCTTTCTCCAAACGGAACACAACCTTGTCTATAAATGGCAGCTTCTTCCCCGAATCATCCAAAAGACCGTTTTCGAGATCAAAAGATTCGCCCTGACTTGGATAGAACTCTTCACGGTAATTTGGGTTTTTTTCTAGCACGATCTCGCTACTCGCATCATGTTTGGTCATCATGAAAGCTCCAGTTCCTACCGGATGAAGATCCAATGTGATGTTCTTTTCCTGCTGACCTGGGAGATGATAGAAACGGTCGACCTCCATCGGGATCGGCGCAAAAAAATGAAACGCGAGCCAATATTTGAACTGAGGGTAAATTCCATTGAGCGTAATACTAAAGGTGTATCGATCAATTTTGTGCACACCCGAGAGTGCTAAATTATTAAAATTAAGCCATGTTTGAGGGTTCTCCTTACGATAAATCTTGACTGCTTTTCGCATTTCTTTTAGGCCCAAAATATATTCTGAGACTATATCCCAAATCGGGAACTGCAGGCTGGGGTCTGCCATACGCTTAATTTGATAAATATAATCATCTGCCACCAGCTCTTTGGTATCGACTCTTTCAAAGTCAGTCAACTTTTTATATTGGGCAGCCGAGTCCGCACTGGCGAAATCATAAAAAGCTTCGCCATCGTCTTTTGTGGCAAATGCTGGATGCGGCTGATAGTTCACACCTCTTTTAATTCTGAAGGTGTATCGAGAGAATGCAGGCTGCTGGTCTCTTTCAGCTAATGGCGTGCCAGCCTCATCAAGGTACTCCACTTCGGGAAGGCTCTTTAATGTCAGCGGCTTCAGTTCATATGGTCGCTTGAGATAATGGTACTCAAGAGGAGGCTCATAGATTTGGTCAATGAGCGTTGCCTCATCGCGATTATACGAGCGAATAGGATCGAGATGCTTTGGCGGAGATGTGAACTCCCTGTACATTATTTTTTGCCCATCATCGGCAGGCGCATGCGGATTATTCCAGACCTCTTTTTCACAGCCAACCATGAATAGCATTAGCAAAAGGTAAGAAAACCTTCTCTTTTGAATACTGACCAATTGCGCGACTCTCTGTAAAACCGTGAACTCGAGTTTATTATACCCAGAATTACTAAAAAGCACGCCAAAAAATAGCTGGCTAACTGAAGACCTCGAATTCGTTTAAGGAACCAAAGCCTTTAACCTTTATGTTATTAATGACCTGGACCATCTCCAATTTCAGATCTTCTCTAAGCTCTTCTGGGGGCGTTAAGAGAAGTAACTCGTAAGACTTTTTATTCAAAGTTAAGTAACTACCCAAAACGCTATAGTCTCCATCCTCCATGAGCAACATCGCTTCGTATGCCAGCTGATGACGCTTGTTGACTGTCATGAGTTGGGATGAGCGGAGAAAGCACTCTTTAACTCCTTGCAGTTTTGAGACATTAGAGCGGATAATACTTTTAATATCCATTAAGTTACCACCGCCAAGGTATTTGACACGCATTGGATCGCTTCGATCCTCAACGATTATTAAGCGACACGATGTAATTGCATCACCCAGTCTACAAAAAATCGTTACAGTCGGCTCCGACTTCTTCACATCGAGATCAATATTACCAAGAAACCAAGTAATGTTATCTGAATCAGGAATCAGTAGAAAAAAACGATCTAGGATACAAACCAAGTTTCCATTTAGTCGATCTGTTACAACGGGTTCATGTGTCAACGAGAAAACTTTTATGTCACCACTCTGAAACCGGTGAACATCCTCAAAGCAATTAAAGTTGTTAAAATACTCATTTTCGTCAACGACTTTATTCCGCAAAAAAAGATAAGTGGAGAGAAAAGGAAAGCACATTGCCAACGCCAAAATCGTCCGGAAAAACATTTGTACATTTTCGGTAGGCGGGTAAAAAACTTTTTTTATAACGGACCAACCACTGAAAGCCGCGTCTAGCAGATTGTATATGTATAACCATATCTCAACCGAAAGCAGGTTGACTAAGTAACCGGCCAAATCGAACGTAAAAAAAACTGTCGCAACGCCAACCAAAAGCATCAGGGCAAATTCCGCACGACCACTGCCGACCTTACCAAAAAAATGCTTCGCATTGAAAATTAAAACTTTAAAATACCTGTTCAAGAGTCTCGGCTACCTGATCGATTTAACCGCTAACTATAGCAAATTAGTGGTTCTACGAGCTAGGTTTTCGCAAGTCTCTGTTAGCTATTGGCATTGATGTTAATAAGTAATATTTTATTCAAAATTGTGATTTTAAATTTTTCTTATGCCCGTTGACGATTCTTGACTAATTACTTCATCTGTGTCTTGATGAATTTAAAAATTAGTTGATACAGCTTCCGTCAGACGAAATAAATAGAGGAGAAACATATGCGCAAATACCTTTCCGCCTTTGTTTTGCTAACCATTACCGCTTGTGGTGGAGGTGCAGGGTCATCATCAGCGCCTGACATCCCCTCAGGTCTCGACAGCAAAAAACTTTACTTGTTTCATCGTTTGGGCGGAATCAATGGCGTTCAGGATCTAAAAAAGAAATCAATCTCAATGTCTGACCCGGAGATGGTAAATGTCTATTGGCGATGCGGTCTGAAAGCGATAGGGAAAAAAGTGCCTAATGAGATTTTGGAAGTTCTTACACGAGAATATAAAGCCAAGGAAGACTTAATCGCCAGAGAAATAAACCGACCTACATATAAAGGCATACTTTCAGAGGTCACAGAGTATAGGAGCGCAATGGATAACCGGGACAAGACCAACGTAATAATGATGGAAGGTGCGTTAGAGCGATGTAAACGGGCCTTTGATGACGGATGAAAAGAGAATATCCGGTCCCAACATTTCCACTTTGAAAAAAGCAATGATAACCAAGCAGCCATGCAATCTTGGAACAGCTTTGTGTCACTGCCCTTTGAAAGAACTAGCTACCGTGTTCTTCATTAATGTATCCGATCAAATTTCAGTGACAGCGCCTCAGGATTCCGTCCAAAGAAGCTAGGGGTATTTTCCGGCGAGTCGCAGTTTCTCGCCAAAGCAAAGTTGTCTAATCTTTCCAAGAGCACTTCAAAACTACTGATCATTTCCAGCCTAGCTAGCGGCGCCCCAATACAAAAATGACTTCCGCGACCAAATGCCAATTGACCGGCCAATGCCTTTCGCGTCAGACTGACCTCTGCTGCATTGGGGAAAGCACTTTTATCTCGGTTGGCAGAACCGAAGCGCAGACTTAAGATAGCTCCATTATCGAGCTCTATGCCACCGAGTTTGGTTCTGCGCGTTACTCGTCGGAACATGCCTTGCGCAGGCAATCATAGCCGCAAGACCTCCTCCACAAAAGCACGTAAATAGCGGGGATTTGATCGAAGTTTCCTCACTAATACCGGGTTTTTTGCAAGCTTTAACATGCCAGATGCAAGCGCTTCCGTTGTAGTTTCATTGCCAGATGCTAGCAGATCAATGGTTAAAATGGAAAGTAGCTCATTCAAACCAATAGGATTGCCTCGGTCGTCAGAGGCATTGGCGCAGATTAAAAGCAAGTCTTTACCGAATTGACCTTTTCTTTGATGGAGCTGATTTTTAAAGAAATGCTGCATCTCGACCACAAGTCTGGCACATTCAATTTCTCGTTCAGGCGTTATCATCATACTAAAAGGTTCAACAATCGCATCCGACCACCGCTTAAATGAAGGGAGCATTTCGCTTGGCACGCCAAGTTGATCAGCTATTACCATCATAGGTAAAGGGTGCGCAAAGTCTTGCACAAACTCACATTTCCCATCGCCGGAGAAATCAGCCACCAATGTTTCGGCTGTCTTCATGACATAGGGAATCATTGCCCTGACTTTTGAAGTGGGGGAAGAATTTCTTGAGCAACGCCCTCACCTATGAGTGTCTGCGTGGATCGGACGGCGAACAAGATGCGATCGACAGCCAACCTTCTCATGAGTATCTGTTGATGACTTGATCAGGAATACCTCCGGGCTTTATTGCCATCGGCGAAACACCGCTCGCGAATAATTCTGGACTTTACATAACTTGAACACATAGCTCAAACGATGTAACAAGATAGATATCATGATTGGGCAGTTTACAGACAGGGGCCTCATCTCTTAGCCGCTCATATAAACCATAAGGACATCTCTGGACGCTGGGATCCGTGAGGCCGTCAATCTGATTCATTTACAATCCTCACTAGTCGAGTCATAGTCATCTCTAAATCGTTTTTTTTGGGCTACACGCTGAGCTTACGATCAAAAGCGCTTAAAAAAGTACCAATTTCAAAATGGAACAACACTCCCTGCGATCAGATAAAATGCTCTCCCGAAATAACTTTCTGTTTGACTACCTCTGGACACATGAAACGGTTGCCATATTCAGCTGCTAACTCTCCACAACGACCGATGAAGGATTTTAAACCATAGGTATTTATAAATTGCAGAAAACCGCCAGTGTGAACTGGCGCTCCAATTCCCATTATGGAGCCAATGTTTCCGTCAGCCACACTTTTTAAGACCCCTGTCTCATAACACTTCAGCGTTTCAATGACCTGACGAAACATTAATCGATCTTTGATATCGTCATCACAAATCTCTGCATGTTCATCATAGTAAAGTTCATAAAGGCCTGGCCAAATGTTTTTTGTTCCATCTTGATTGTATTCATAATAGCCTCCACCATGGTGCCTCCCGCCTCGGCCATTGTCGGTAATTAAGTCTTTAACCACCCTTCGCTGTGTATCCCCGCAACCCCATTTATCTGCAAAGCCCATTGCTTCCCATGTCTCGGAGACCTTTCGACTCAACTCCAAGCTGACCTCATCCTGAACCTGCAATGGTCCCACCGGCATTCCAATAGCCTTACCCAAGTTTTCTATCTTGATCGGGTGGATACCTTCGACCAATAATCGGGCGCCCTCGTCACAATAAGTTGAAAAGGTGCGAGATGTAAAGAAGCCCAAAGAATCATTCACTACTATGGGTGTCTTACCAATTTGCTGGGCAAAATCGAAGGCCTTGGCCAGTGCCTCGTCGCTAGTTTTCTCGCCCGTAATAATTTCGATCAAAGGCATCTTATCCACAGGTGAGAAAAAATGAATCCCCACAAATCTTTCCGGTCTTTTACTCGCCTCAGATAACATTGTGATTGGCAAGGTGGAGGTGTTTGAACCCCAGAAACCATGTTCTGCAACAAATTTCTCAATAGTTCTAACTATTTCATTTTTCAGTTCGATATTTTCGAAAACCGCCTCTATGATCAAATCGCATCCACTAAGGTCAGTGTCATCAGCAGTAGGCGTTATCAGTTGAAGGATTTCTGCGGACTTCTCCTCAGTCAAACGATTGGAACTCACTTGCTTCTTCAGCAAGCGCTCACTGTATGCTTTTCCTTTCTGGGCAAGATCTAAAGTCATGTCCTTGAGCACCACAGATATCCCGGCTTTAGCTGACACATAAGCTATGCCCTGACCCATCATCCCGGCGCCAATGATGCCCAACTTGGACGTAATATTCTTCGGGATGTCTTTGGGCCGGCTTGCACCGGACTTTATTTTATTTAATTGGAAAAAAAAGGTATTGATCATATTTTTAGCCACAGAGCCGGTCACCACACTGACAAAAGCACGGCTTTCTATATTGAGCGCAACATCAAAACTCAGAGTGCTAGCCTGGAAGGAGATATCCATTGCTGCTTTCATACCCGGGATGAGATCTCGGGTCTTCTGATGCAAAATTGTCGGAGCCATCACTGCATACTGAATATTTTTGGGGGCATTTATGGGACCGCCCGGCACCTTAAAACCTTTTCGATCCCAAGGCTGGGTTTTTGCATTGTGATCTGTCTTATTATCTCGAATCCATTTTTTGGCCACAGGCACTAGCTCATCTATGTCATCAACCAACTGGTCTATCAATTCACTGGCCAATGCTTTTCGAGAAGTCATCTGCTTGCTCTGGAGAATAATATCCATTGCTGGCTGCACGCCAATCAAATTGGTTAATCGAACCACCCCACCGCCAGCCGGAAATAGCCCAAGATTGCACTCTGGAAATCCTATCTTCACAGACGGATCGTCGAACGCTACTCTGTGGTTACAAGCCAAACAGAGTTCATATCCACCCCCTAATGCTGATCCATTGATGGCCGCTACAACAGGCACCGGAAGCAACTCCAAACGCCGCATGTCTGCTTTAATGTCCAAAAGGTCTTGATAAATAACTTCCGCTTTATCGGAATTGGCAAGAATTAGTTCGTTTAAATCGGCCCCAGCAAAAAACACCTTCTTAGCCGATGCTAGGATGACTCCATTTAAATCTTTTTCACTCTCTAAATGGTTAAGGGTCTCATGCATTGCTACCTTATATTCGTCGTTATGGGCATTCACAGGCCCAGTCATGTCCATCGTAATCGTTACTATCCCGTCTTCATCTTTATGGTAGTCAAATACACTCATTATTTGCCCTCAAAAACGATTTAATTACTGTTTAGAAGCGACATTTTCTCAACTGCGCTCAATAATGCAGGAAATACCCATGCCGCCACCCACGCATAAAGACAGCATACCTCGCTTTAAGTTTCTTCTTTCAAGCTCGTCTAACATAGTACTCAAAAGCATTGCACCTGTAGCCCCTAATGGGTGCCCCATCGCTATGGCACCACCATTGACATTGGTGATAGCAGGGTCTATGTCCAGATCGCGCATGTAGCGCATGGCCACAGAGGCAAACGCTTCATTTATCTCCCATAAGTCGATGTCACTCGCAGCAAGACCCGCGGTCCTCAGGCATTTTTTTGCGGAGGGCCCTGGTGCCGCCAACATAATTATAGGGTCTCTAGCTAGAATTGATCCGGCCACAATTCTAGC
>CAJWMT010000035.1:0-23407 GCA_913044275.1 uncultured Cellvibrionales bacterium | reverse complement strand
TAATCACATTCCTCGTTATAGCGATTTACGAAAACTAAAAATTGCCGCATTAGACAATCAACAACATATTTTTTTGTTTAATCATACAAACACCCTATCTATGGCATCACCGGCTGCTTTACGCTTAGAAATGTACAGTGCAAAGCTACACGAACTCATCGTTGTCGTCCGTAAGTTAAAAGGGGAATACGATGGGAAAAGCATACATATCAAACAAATAGAAGCACCTATCAAACACATCCCATTGAACAAATTATTAGCTCCTGTCTATTCTTCTTTCCCAGAAAAATATTTATCACTTAGGCAAGATGGCAGCGAAAAAAATATTTCGAACATATGAAATGATAAAAAAATTCAAAGCTAATCCAGATAGAACAAGCTCTATAGAATTCAAAAAAATAGAAATCTGGATCTATCTCTGCTTCCCACGACTTGCGCTGGATGCTCTAACAGTTCAGTTGGTTAAACAAAAATGTAACACACCTATCGCTATTATTTGTCAAAAACGGCAAATAAAACGTATTTATTGCTGCAATGCCGAGGCTGAAAAGTATGGCATTGACAACAAGATGTCGCTATCTACTGCACTGGCTTTATGTCCTGACTTACAAATAAAAAATCGTGAGCTAAGCAAAGAAGAATATCATCTGGAAAGATTAGCACTGATTGCTTATCAATTTACTCCTACAGTAGTATCCTATAATCAACTAGGCCTTTTAATAGAGATATCTCAATGCAAGAGATTATATGGCAACTACGACAATTTATTGCAGCAGTTGCACTCTCAAATGAGCAAGTACTCTTCGAAACTAATCAATGGTATGGGGCATACACCCCTGTCGGCATATTTGAACTGTAGATTTGATTTTCAGAAACATGTACCGGATGCCGATTATTTAATCGCGCAATCGCGCATCATAAAACTAGATTCATTAAAACTAAGTCCAAGAAATCATAAGCACCTTAAACAGCTAGGATTGAATACAGTAGATGATGTTCTAAAGTTGCCGCGCAGTACCATCAGCAATCGATTTGAGCATGAATTAACATTACAACTTGACCTATTAACTGGTGTAAAACCCGACTCATACACTCTTTTTACCGTACCCAATAAATTTAGTGATTGCATGCACAATCCTGATGGAATGTACAGCAAGGAAGCTTTACATGTGCCTATGAAAACTCTACTACTCCGACTTTGCGAATATTTAAAAGCTCAAAATAATTTGTGCCAAGAAATTCATTGGTATTTCTTTCCATTGCTTGGCGACTCAACATCTATGCATGTAAAGTTTTCTAAGGCACAACGCAATAGCAGTAATCTCTTCTCGGTTAGCCGGCTGCAACTAGAGCAGCTAGAGTTACCACATAGTATTACAAAGATTCTATTAGAGAGTGACCAATTTATCTCAGCACTAGATGATAGTTTAGATTTCTTTGATGATAAGAATGTTTCAAGAAAGAATGAACTAATCGATCAACTCACTGCTAGATTGGGAAATACAGCTCTCTCACAACCGTCCATACACGCAGAATATTTGCCTGAAAAAGCTAACTTGATTAACGAAAAACAATTCTTAGCCGCACGAGGAGATAAAAAAGATATCCCTAAGCCACTCTGGTTGCTGACTAGCCCACTTCCAATTAAAAATAATGGGAATAATTTATTTTGGCATCAACCTCTATCAATTCTAAGTGGTCCAGAGAGACTTTGCGATAACTGGTGGAGAAGTGATCAACAAAGAGATTACTACCTAGCCTGCAATGAGAAAGGTTCACGTTACTGGTTGTACCGAGACACCCAGAGTAAGCATTGGTTCATACATGGTATATTTGGATAAAAAAAGATTACCCCTTAGCGAGCTGCTCTCGGAGCAGAAACTTTTGAACTTTGCCTGCAGGATTACGCGGCAAAGTGTCCACTATATGCAATCTACTCGGGAGCTTGTATCGGGCGAGTTTAGCTTCAGCATATTTCCTTAGATCTTCTAGACTGAGCTCTGTGTCCGGATTCAAAGCAACCACTGCTACTACCGCTTCACCCCATTTTTCATCGGGCATACCAACTACTGCGACCTCGGCAATAGCTTTATGACCGTAAAGAATATTTTCTATCTCTGCTGGATAGACATTCTCACCACCGGTAATCACCATATCTTTTACTCTATCACAGATATATAGAAAGCCTTCCTGATCTAAGTATCCGATATCGCCACTATGGAACCAGCCCAGTTCATCAATCGCCTCAGCCGTAGCATCAGGACGATTCCAATAGCCTTTCATAACATTTGGTCCTTTTATACACACTTCTCCTCTCTCATTAGCTCGAAGCGGTTTATTGTCCTCATCTACAATTCGTAGCTCAGTATACATAGGAGCAAGGCCGGCTGATCCTATCTTTTTAGTGGCTAAATTACTGGACAATATACTTGCAAAAGGCGCAGTCTCGGTAAGGCCATACCCCTGACAGAAACTCACCCCTTTGGCGGCATATGTTTCAATAAGAGGAACAGGAACGGGAGCGGCGCCGCATGTCACAGAGATAATGCTACTGAAATCCGTAGTCTCAAAGGCTTCATGTTGAGCCATCATCAAAAACATTGTAGGAGCACCAAACATAGTTGATACTTTATATTTTTCGATGTCTTGCAGAACAATCCCCGGTTCAAAGCTTCTGTGGAGAATAACTTCAATTCCCTTAGCCAGTGACGCATGGGTCGTGACATTAAGGCCACCTATGTGAAAAAGAGGAGCACAGGTCAGCGAAGCACCCTTCATGTTTTCTTCAATAAAACATACGTTGACAGTATTCCAAAAGATATTACCGTGAGTCAGCATCGCTCCTTTTGGCAAACCCGTAGTCCCTGAGGTATACATGATAAGAGCAATATCATCTTCACTAACATGTTCAATCAGGGATAGCGGTTCTCTATCAGTCAAAAGAGTCTCTAGCCTATCCCACCCTTTAGCGCCGTCGTCTATCGAGATATATCGTCTGCAATGAAGATGATTTTTTTGATCATCAATCAGGGCTATGAAATTATCATCAGCAAGCATAGTTTGAATGCCCGCATCATTTGCAATGAAGCGAACCTCCGGTCCGGTCAATCTAAAATTTAGTGGAACAAATATTGCCCCAAGGCACCCACATGCATAGAGTGTTTCCAGGAAACCGGGGTGGTTTAATCCTATATAACCAACTCGGTCGCCTTGGCAAACTCCACCGTCTCTCAATACTCCAGCCATACTTCTTATGCGCTCTCCAAATTCAGCAAAAGTCTGTGACTTACCTTCAAATGTTAACGCTTTTGCCTCGGGAGAGAGCTCTGCTCGTTTGAGTATGGTCTGCGCCATTCCAATATTGGTCTTTTTGGACTGAGACATTAACTTGATTCCTAGAATATTGTTAATTATTCAGCAGAACTGCACCAAATATTATCGAGTATTTTAAGACAATATGAGATCTAGTGTCGAGCAAGTTGCAATATATATTGGTTAAAAATACCGCCTACCGGTTATATTAGAAATGAATATGTATATAAAAAATTAAACTTTTATATTATATCCAAACCCGACACAATAGCCCCCTTTATAAGAGATATTCCTATGCACGGAGAGAATATATGAAATTCGAGACGCAAGTAATTCATGCTGGCTTTAACGACGACCCAACTACAAATGCCGTCGCAGTTCCAATCTACCAAACCACTTCATATAGCTTTCGTGATACTCAGCATGGTGCAGATTTATTTAATCTTGCCGAGCCCGGAAATATTTATTCTAGGATAATGAATCCCACGTGTGATGTGCTAGAGCAGCGAATAGCAGCGGCAGAAGGTGGGGCTGCTGCTTTGTGTGTGGCTTCCGGTATGGCTGCTATAACTGCCGCGATTAATACGCTTTGCTCTGCAGGTGATAATATCGTCAGCGTAAATCAGTTATATGGGGGAACTTACAACCTATTCGCCCATACGTTGCCGCAACAAGGGATATGGGTTCGCATGGCATCAGGCGATGATATAAAGGCGTTAGAAGCTGAAATCGACGATAGGACCAAAGCAATATTTTGTGAATCTATCGGAAATCCCGCTGGAAATGTGATCAACATACCATTACTTTCGGAGATGGCCCATCGGCACGGTATTCCTGTGATTGTGGATAATACAGTACCGACTCCTTATCTGTGTCGACCTTTTGATCATGGAGCGGACATAGTCGTCCACTCACTAACAAAATATATCGGAGGGCATGGTACTACGATTGGTGGAATTATTGTCGAATCCGGCGATTTCCCCTGGAAAGATAATCCACGATTTCCACAATTTAATATTCCAGATCCCTCTTATCATGGCGTTATCTATGCTGATGCATCTGATGTCCCTTTTATATTGCGAGCCCGAGTTGTTCCACTCCGAAACATGGGAGCCGCACTATCGCCCTTCAATGCCTTCAATATCCTACAAGGGTTGGAAACATTGGCTCTTAGAATGGAGCGGCATGTCGAAAATGCGATGTCGATTGCCACGCATCTTCAAAATCATGATCAAGTTTTGTGGGTCAATTACGCCGGCCTTCAAGAGGATAAATATCACAGCCTTGCTAAGAAAATATGCGCCGGCAAACCGTCGGCCATCATAAGTTTTGGCATTGAAGGCGGAGAAAAGTCAGGAACAAAGTTCATAGATGCCTTAAAAATGATAAAGAGACTGGTGAATATCGGAGATGCAAAAACATTAGCCTGCCACCCAGCTAGTACCACTCACCGACAGCTGCGGGACGACGAGTTACAACGTGCAGGTGTAACTTCTGATTTGGTTCGAATATCTGTGGGTATAGAGCATGTTGACGACATTATCGCAGATATTGATCAGGCTCTCGCTGCAGCCGCGTCCTGCTAACAATTAATTAAATCGGAAAAAAATCTACAGCGAGTTATTTTGGGATTTTTTAGCCTGAATTAGATTATGTCGCTTGGCATCGGATTCAGACATCGCAGTTAACTTACTTTGATCAAGTATTCCTCGTGTGTGAGCTTCCAGTTTTTCACCATCATAGGTGATATATTTTTCAGGCCTCACTTCAAGAATAACTCTTAGAGGAGAGTCCAATTTTTCCAAAAAATCCTTCGCTGCAGTTTGGTCACCATCACAACGTCTCAAAGCAAATTTAGGATAGAACCAATCCTTAATTTCTCGGCTGTTGTGGACTATGCAAGTACCTTTAATAGTGATAGTTTTATTAGGCCCTAACGAAGTTCCCTTGCTTGTCAGGACTACTGATACCTTTGGATTTCTTCTCACGGCAGACACTCGATGACGCTGCTCAGAACATGTTAACCATGCTTTATTACCATGCCATAACATGGTCATTATGACCCCCATCGGCCAGCTGTCCTTTGTACACCAGTTAAAAACACATTCGCGTTGTGCCTGTAATAGCTGTTCACGTTGCAGTTGATCTAGCCCATAGATAGATACTTTCTCGTAGTTCTTCGGTTGTTCCATTTAAATAAGACTCCATGCGGATAATTATGGGAAAGATATTTTCGACAACCAGCAATTTAGTTCTGAGTATGAATATTATGGTTAAATTAACTTTATGATTAGTATACGTAAGAATATGAGTAGTTGCATGTGATTCTACCAAATTAACTGTATAAATGTACAGTTAATTTGGTAGAATCACATAATGAGTTATGCTGAATTACATTGTTTGAGTCACTATAGTTTTTTACGTGGTGCATCACATCCTGCTGATTTGATTAAGACGGCTACGAGCCTCGGTTATAAAGCTTTAGCAATTACTGATGAGTGCTCCTTAGCTGGAGTAGTTAAAGCTCATGCAGCTGCTCAAGGAGCAAACTTACATTTAATCCTTGGCAGCGAATTCAAACTCGACGGACACAGATTAATTTCTTTGGTAACGAACCAACAATCATATTCTGAATTATCTTCCCTTATTACTTTGGCACGCAGACGGAGCGAAAAAGGGGAATATCAGATAAAGTGGTCTGACATCCAACATAATCTCCATAACAGTCTAGTAATCTGGTTGCCATCAAAACATCCCAGAAATGACAATCAAATCGCCACGAAACTAATTAAATGGTTCCGTGGACGTTTATGGATTGGAGTTGAGCATTTGCTCAGTGGTGCTGAATCAGCAAATTATCGTTATTTGTACAATCTAGCTACTTTATGGGAAATTCCAATGGTAGCCTCCGGTGATGTTCACATGCATTGCAAGCAACGTAGGGCACTACAGGATACTTTAACTGCTATCAAATATAACTGTTCCGTTATGGAGCTAGGTCTGCGACGCTTTTCCAATGCAGAACGATATCTACGGCCCTTATCATACTTAAAAAAAATCTATCCGCCTTCATTAATCACAGAAACACTAAAAATCGCCCAACGCTGCACTTTCTGTCTTGATGAACTGCGTTATGAATATCCAAAAGAGGTCGTAGCGAAGCATCTAACTCCAACACAACAACTACAACATTTAGTAGAGATTGGGATTGAAAAACGCTGGCCTCGAGGCGCAAGCTCCAAGATTCTGAAACAAATAGGGTATGAACTAAAAATCATTGCCGAACTTGGTTATGAATTTTATTTTTTAACGGTCTATGACATTGTTGATTTTGCTCGCAACAATAATATTCTTTGTCAAGGCCGCGGATCTGCTGCTAACTCTATAGTTTGCTATTGTTTATTTATTACCGAAGTTTCTCCCGAACAAGTCTCACTTTTATTTGAAAGATTTATTTCTAGAGAACGCAATGAACCTCCAGATATCGATATCGATTTTGAACACGAACGTCGTGAAGAAGTTATTCAATATATATATAAAAAATATACTCGTGAGAGAGCTGCTTTAGCAGCTACTGTAATCACCTATAAACCACGCAGTGCAGTTCGGGATGTCGGCAAAGCTTTGGGGCTAGATCCTCTCTTTATTGAGCAACTTAGCCAATCTATGTCTTGGTGGGAGAAGAGTAAAGATCTGACTAAACGCTTTAAAGAAATAGGCCTTGATCACGATGGACGGCTATCGAACTATTTTTATAGCTTGTTACAAGAAATTATCGGCACGCCCAGACATCTTTCTCAACATGTTGGTGGTTTTATTATTACTGACAATCCAATAAGTACACTTGTACCTGTGGAAAATGCAAGCATGCCTAATCGCACTGTAATTCAATGGGACAAAGAAGATATCGAGACACTTGGATTGTTAAAAATAGATATCTTAGGACTAGGAATGCTGACGGCTATTCGCCGCTGTTTGAATCTAGTAAATGAATACCACAAAAATACTATACTTTCCTTAGACTCCATACCCAAGGAAGACAAAGCAACCTATGACATGCTCTGCAATGCAGATAGCGTTGGTGTTTTCCAGGTTGAATCACGTGCGCAGATGGCTATGTTACCTCGCCTCAAGCCCCGCTGTTTTTATGACTTGGTAATCGAAATAGCCATAGTTCGACCTGGACCTATTCAAGGTGAGATGGTTCACCCTTACTTACGAAGACGACAAGGTCTCGAAAAAATTAAATATCCAAACTCAGAGATAAAAACAGTCTTGCAACGTACGCTGGGTGTCCCAATATTTCAAGAGCAAGTTATAAAGTTAGCTATGGTAGCAGCAGGATTTTCAGGCGGAGAGGCTGATCAATTACGTCGTTCCATGGCCAGCTGGGGAAGAAATAATCGACTTTCTAACTTTGAAAAGAAACTCGTTACAGGGATGCAAAATAGAGGTTACTCATTAGAATTTGCACAACGCTTATTTAAACAAATTCAAGGATTTGGCGTATATGGTTTCCCTGAATCCCACTCGGCAAGCTTTGCGCTGCTGGCCTACTTTTCGGCCTGGTTAAAATGCCACCATTCAGCCGCCTTCTATTGTGCGATTCTGAATAGTCAACCCATGGGGTTTTATAGCCCTTCACAGTTAGTGCAAGATGCTTTACGCCATAATGTCCCAGTGCGACCAGTAGATGTCAATCATAGCAACTGGGATCATAGTCTAGAAGAGAACCCTGAAGATTTATCTCAGCCATCTCTGAGACTCGGTTATAGGCTAATCAAGGGAATGTCTCAGAGTATCGCTGAGCGCATTATGAGCGCGCGGAAATCAACATCCTATAATATATCTTATTTTACTAGCATTAGAGATTTTTCAGAAAAAACTTCTATATCAAATGGTTTCCTAACGCTACTAAGTTCCTGCGGGGCTTTTGATTCACTATCCGAACATCGCCGTGAAGCATATTGGAAAGCGCTTGAAACGACCAACCAATACCCGATACTGAATGCCATAAACAGGATGTCGCCCGGAAGTTTACAGCAGGATATCAATCCATTATCTAGCAATTATCCTGAGAAGCAGCTTTTACCGCCTGATGAAATAGAAAACTTGTATGCTGACTATAACAGCATGGGGTTGTCATTGGGACGACATCCCATAAGCATATTAAGAGAAAAATTCTCAAACCTGAGAAAATGCTATCGCCACATTGAACTCTCGAAACTAGGGAATCGAAGCTGGGTAAGTATTATTGGGATCGTAACTGGGCGGCAACGTCCTGGAACCAAATCCGGCGTTATCTTTCTTACCCTAGAAGATGAAACTGGCAATAGTAATATTATAATCTGGAAAAACGTGCAGAAAGAATACCGCCAGGCACTCTTAAAAGCACAATTACTAATGGTAAAAGGTACCATCGAGTGTGATGGCCCGGTAGTTCACATAATTGCTAAAGAATTGATTGACTGCAGCGAGCTTTTGTATAGGACGAAAATACGTTCTCGAAACTTTCATTAAACCTACAATTCAAATAAAAAACTACCAACCTGCAATCTCTTTGAGCCCTGCTCCAATCTCGGCCAGGCTTCGAACGGTCATGACCCCAGCATCATGTAAAGCTGCAAATTTCTCCTCGGCTGTGCCTTTACCACCAGATATGATAGCTCCTGCATGCCCCATCCGTTTTCCGGGAGGTGCTGTAACACCGGCAATATATGACACAACAGGTTTGTCAACATTGTCTTTAATGAACACGGCAGCTTCTTCCTCAGCTGTTCCCCCAATTTCGCCGATCATCACAATGGCTTCCGTATCAGCATCTCGTTCAAACAAGGTTAAAATATCTATAAAACTAGAACCGGGAATGGGATCGCCGCCAATCCCAACGCACGTAGATTGACCGAAACCGTGATCAGTAGTCTGTTTGACAGCTTCATAAGTTAGAGTCCCTGAGCGTGACACAATCCCAGTCTTCCCTGGCAAATGTATATGACCTGGCATTATCCCCATTTTACACTCACCAGGAGTAATAATTCCCGGACAGTTAGGCCCTATCAAACGCGCCCCCAATTGGTCACATCTAACTTTACATTCCAACATATCCAGGGTCGGTATGCCTTCCGTTATGCACACAATCAGCTCTATTCCCGCGTTTGCCGCCTCAAGAATGGAATCCTTGCAATATGAGGCCGGAACGTAAATGATTGATGCCTCGGCATCGGTCTCTTTCACAGCTTCATTTACCGTGTTAAATACCGGCAAGCCAAGATGTATAGCTCCCCCCTTGCCAGGTGTAACGCCCCCAACCATCCTTGTGCCATATTCAATAGCCTGCTCAGAGTGAAAGGTGCCCTGGCTGCCGGTAAACCCTTGACAAATTACTTTTGTGTTTTCGTTTACAAGTATCGACATATTTAGGGGCCCTTCGCTGCTTGAACTACCAGTTTTGCAGCTTCAGCCAACCCATTAGCAGCTATAATGTCGAGTCCTGACTCAGCCAACTTCTGAGAGCCTAAGTCCGCATTATTGCCTTCTAAGCGAACGACTACCGGGACTGCCACCCCAACATCTTTTACTGCTCCAATCACTCCTTCTGCAATCAAGTCACAACGCACGATACCCCCAAATATATTGATGAGCACCGCTCTAACCTTCTCATCAGATAATATTATCTTAAATGCCTCCGCAACACGTTCCTTAGTCGCGCCACCTCCGACGTCCAAAAAGTTCGCTGGAGAACCACCATTTAATTGAACAATATCCATTGTCCCCATAGCCAAACCAGCTCCATTAACCATGCATCCGATAGACCCATCCAATGCAACATAATTTAAGTCCCATGCGGAGGCTTGGGCTTCTCGAGGATCCTCTTGTGATGGATCGTGCATCTCTTTGAATTTGATTTGCCTGAATAAAGCATTACCATCGACCACAACTTTCGCATCAAGACAATGCATGTTTCCATCAGTGGTGAGCACAAGTGGGTTGATTTCCAACAGTGATAAATCTTTCTCTATAAACATTTTTGCTAGGCCCATAAAGATTTTGACAAATTGTTTGACTTGCGATCCACCCAAACCCAGTTTAAATGCAAACTCCCTGCCCTGATGAGGTTGCGCCCCCGTCATAGGATCGATCGTCGCCTTCAAAATCTTCTCTGGAGTCTCTCGGGCGACCTTCTCAATCTCCACACCCCCTTCTGTAGACGCCATAAATACGACGCGCCGGGTGGACCGATCCACGACGGCTCCAAGATAATATTCGCGAGCAATTTCTGTAACCGCCTCAACCAAAATACGACTGACCGGTTGCCCGTCTGGGCCCGTCTGATAGGTTATCATTCTCTGGCCTAGCCACTTATCAGCAAATTCCTTAATATCCCTCTTGGAGGTCGCAAGCTTAACGCCACCAGCTTTTCCTCTCCCACCAGCATGCACTTGCACTTTAACCATCCATTGATCCCCACCTATAGCATCAGCTGCAGATATGGCCTCCTCAACGCTCTCTGCAGCGATGCCTTGTGTGACAGGGAGACCATATTCAGCAAATAATTTTTTCCCCTGATATTCATGGAGATTCATAAGAAATTTCCTATTAAATAAAGTAAGAGTTTGTTATCAAGCGAATCTGAGCGAGAACATAGGAAAAAACAACTAATTCTCAACTTCGTTTCCGATTCACTTTGTGTATAGCATTTCCATTGACAGCAAGCGCCGCCTCATGCACGACCTCAGAGAGAGTCGGATGGCCAAACACTGTCATACCAAGGTCTTCAGCACTAGACCCAAATTCCATTGCTATAGCCACCTGCTGCACTAGATCTGCCGCACTGGGGCCGACAATATGGCATCCCAAAATTCGATCAGTAGTCTCACAAGCGATCATTTTAACCATTCCTTGCGAATCATCAGCCGCTAACGCTCTTCCACTTGCCGCGAAAGGGAATACCCCCACATTATAGTCTCTCCCCGATACCTTCACCTCCTCTTCTGTTTGGCCGACAGAGGCGACTTCTGGATGCGTATAGATTACGTTTGGTACCACATCATAGTTAAGCTGAGCGCTGTGACCTGCCATACGCTCTGCAACCATAATGCCCTCTTCTGAACCTTTATGCGCAAGCATAGGCCCCCTCACTAGGTCGCCGATCGCATAAACACCCTCAATGTTTGTTTCACATTGATTATTTACCAAAATAGTACCTCTTTCATCCAGATCAATACCACAATCTGGGGTAAGCAGATTGTCGATAAAAGGTCGGCGACCCACACAGACAATGAGCTTGTCAAAGACCTCTTTTTGCTCCGTTAGATTATTGGACTGATAGGACAAATGAACTTTTTTTGCTTTAACAGAGGTCTTGGTCACTCGCGCTCCCAAGCGGATATCGAGTCCCTGACCAGCAAAAATCTTTAATGATTCTCTCGCTATGTCCTGATCCATCACTGGAAGAAATTCCTCTAAGGCTTCTATCAATACCACTTCAGAACCTAATCTTGACCAAACCGAACCCAATTCAAGTCCAATTACACCTGCACCCACGATGCCAAGACGATCTGGCACTGAAGAAAACTCGAGCGCCCCAGTCGAATCAACTATAAAATCTCCGTCCGTCTGTGCTGCGGGAATCTCGATTGGCACTGAACCTGCGGCTAATACGACGCGAGGAGCTTTAATGATTGACTCCTCACCATCATGATTCACGAATTGAACTTCTTTGTTTGACAATAATTTTGCTGTCCCATAGAGACCGGTTACATTATTAGCCTTGAATAGTTGACCAATGCCTCCGGTCAATTGAGAAACTATCTTGTCCTTTCTACCCATCATTTCGGCTATATCTATCTTAACCGCGCCAGTGGTTATTCCATGCTTGCCAAGTTTTTTTAACGCATCATAATACTTGTGAGAGCTATCGAGGAGAGCTTTTGAGGGAATACAGCCAACATTTAGGCATGTTCCACCATTAACAGATGCTCCGTTTGGAGACCGCCATTTTTCTATACACGCCACATTCATACCTAATTGACCAGCCCGAATAGCGGCAACATATCCAGCAGGCCCACTTCCTATAACGATGACATCAAAATTATCAGACATTCCATTTCCTTTTCAATGTATTAAGAATTAAATCTCAAGTAATATCTTAGCCGGATTTTCAATCAATTCTTTCACGGTCACTAAAAACTGTACCGCCTCCTTTCCGTCAATGAGTCTATGATCATAAGACAACGCAAGGTACATCATAGGTCGTATGACGGACTCACCATGGAGAGCTATAGGTCGCTCCTGAATCTTGTGCATACCAAGAATGGCCGTTTGTGGTGGATTTATGATAGGTGTAGACAATAGTGAGCCATACACACCACCATTGGTAATCGTAAAGGTACCGCCGGTCATTTCTTCGATAGTTAATTTACCTTCTTTTGCTTTAGACGCATATTCTGATATCCCACTCTCTACAGAGGCAATACTCATATTTTCCGCATTGCGAAGCACAGGCACAACAAGACCACGTTCGGTAGACACTGCAACCCCTATATCCTGATATCCATGGTACACAATATCAGCACCATCAATGGATGCATTAACAAGAGGAAACCGCTTGAGTGCCTCCACAGACGCTTTAACAAAAAAACCCATAAAACCTAAACGAGTTCCGCTATGAACTTTTGTAAATTCATCTTGATACTGTCGTCTCAAATCCATGAGCGAGGACATATCAACTTCATTGAAAGTGGTCAGCGAAGCCGTTGTGTGGGTTACCTCAAGAAGGCGTTCTGAAATTCGAGCACGCATCCGAGTCATGGCCACACGGCGCTCTACGCGATCACCAACTTGAGAGCCCAAGGTTTCAACCGGGTCGGATGCACTCTGTTGTGCACCAGCTGCGGAGCGATACTTTACTACATCTTCTTTAGTAATTCTTCCATCCTTTCCGGTACCAGGAATTGAAGCAATATCGATATCATATTCACGCGCCAACTTTCTAGCTGCTGGATTAGCGACAACTGCATCGGATTTGAGCGGAGGCGAATCGGCCTTTGTTTGCGTTTTAGACGTTTTATGGGTGCTTGATTCCTTGGAGGCAAAAGCGGCTTCCTCAATCCGTGCGATCAGTTCGTTACTAGCTACCACTTCACCTTCAGATTTCAAAATTTGCATGAGCTTACCGCTAGCAGGAGCAACCACCTCAAGTACCACTTTGTCGGTTTCTATCTCTACGATTAACTCGTCACGTTCTATCGCATCACCTTCACTCTTGTGCCAGGTAGAGAGCGTTCCTTCCTGAATTGATTCGGGATAATTCGGTGCCTTGATTTCTGCTGCCATGACTTATTTCCTAGTCGATATTAATATTTAATGCTTCATTTACAAACTGCATCTGTTCTTCTTTATGCGCAGACATATATCCTGAAGCCGGCGCTGAGGATCCCTGACGACCAACAAAACTGATTTCCAAACCGGGGTCGCGGCGCGTCAGAGCATTTCTCATGTGATGCTGACTGCTGTACCAAGCACCCTGATTCATGGGCTCTTCTTGGCACCAGAGAACCTGCTGAAGATTTGTCATCGAATCAAGCACCAAATCAAACTCCTCGTGTGGAAACGGATACAACTGCTCCAATCGAACAATTGCTATATCATTGATATCATGAGCTTTTCTCTGTTCAAGCAGGTGATAGTAGACTTTACCCGAACATAAGATCAGGCGCTTAACGTTTGATGATTCAATTTCATTTTCCGAAATAACAGCCTGAAACCCGCCAGAAGAAAGCTCTTCAAGAGTGGATGTTGCTTCCTTATGACGAAGAATCCATTTAGGACTCATGACGATAAGTGGGCGCCTCATGGGACGGATTGCTTGACGCCTGAGCAAATGGAACATCTGAGCAGGTGTTGTAGGGATACAAACCTGCATATTATGCTGAGCGCACAACTGCAAAAACCGCTCTAGGCGGGCAGAGGAATGTTCTGGGCCTTGACCCTCGAATCCATGAGGAAGAAGCATGATAAGACCTGAGAGACGTGCCCACTTTTGCTCGCCGCTGGCGATAAATTGGTCTATTACTACTTGGGCTCCGTTTGCAAAATCACCAAACTGGGCCTCCCATATAACCAATCCTTTCGGGCTTGTTGTCGAATAGCCATATTCGAAAGCTAACACAGCCTCCTCGGAGAGGACTGAATCATATATTCTAAACTCGGCTTGATCATTACCGATGTTCTGCAAGGGAATAAATTCCTCTCCATTCTCTTGGTTTATGATGGCAGCATGACGATGCGAAAACGTACCCCTCTTCACATCTTGCCCAGTGAATCTTATCGGATAGCCCTGCTTTGCTAGCGTGCCGTAAGCCAAAAGCTCTGCCATACCCCAATTCAATGGCATGTTTTTTGTCGCCATCTTTTGACGATCATCATATAACTTTGCAACCTGTCGTTGCACCAAGATACCATCGGGTATTTCATTAATTTTTTGCGCAATATGCCTTAGGACAGAGTGATCAACTTTCGTATCACCATCAGTTCGCCAGTGATGATTTAAATAAGGCTCCCAATTGACAAACAAAGTCTCGTCTGGCTCCCTTACCAGGTTGTGAACCACAAAGTCACCACGATCTAGGCTCGAACGGTAGTGATTATTCATGTCATCTGACTGTTCTAAGGTGACAACACCTTCTTTGATAAGCTTTTCGGCATACAAAGATCTGGTCGTTGGATGTTGCCTAATTGCTTGATACATTAGAGGCTGGGTTGCTGAAGGCTCATCCGTTTCATTGTGTCCACGCCTTCTATAGCAGACTAAATCAATGACGATATCTTTACCAAATTCATATCGATAATCGATGGCCAACATAGCAGCAAACATAACTGAATCAGGGTTATCTCCATTGACATGGAGTATTGGTGCCTGCACCATCTTGGCGATATCGGTGCAATATTCGGTCGACCTCGCATCTTCCCTTCGATTTGTGGTAAATCCGACCTGGTTGTTAATAATGACATGAATCGTTCCGCCTGTTTTATAGCCCCGAGTCTGAGAAAGCTGGAACGTTTCCATGACCACGCCCTGTCCGGCAAAAGCAGCGTCACCATGGATAAGAATCGGCAAAACTTTTTCACCTGACGGGTCGTCTCTTCGATCTTGTCTTGCTCTAGCTGAGCCGATGACAACTGGACAAGAGATCTCAAGGTGGGATGGGTTAAACCCGAGTGCAAGATGCACTTCACCACCCGGTGTCATAACATTTGAGGAAAACCCTTGATGATACTTAACGTCCCCAGATGTATTGACTAGACGTTTCCCTTCGAACTCATCGAACATCTCGGCAGGGTTTTTGCCGAGCACATTGACCAGCACGTTCAACCGACCTCTATGAGCCATAGAAAGGACTATTTCTTTACAACCGTATTCTCCTGAACTTCGCACTAGGCAATCCAACATGGGTATCAGGCTCTCGCCGCCCTCGAGGCCAAACCGTTTAGTGCCAGGATATTTTGAGTCGAGGTGTTTTTCTAATCCTTCTGCTGCAGTCAGTCGACTCAAGACGTCGATTCGCGCCTGATCATTATATGTAGGTTTTGATCGTACCTTTTCAAATCGTTCAGCAAGCCACTGTTTTTCCGCAAAAGAGGTTATGTGCATAAACTCTGGCCCTAAACTACCACAGTAAGTCTCTTCAAGAGTCTGAATAATTTCCGCCAATTTGGCTTCATCTTTTGCCATATATAGAGGAGAAGTTTGAAACGTAGTTTCAAGATCAGCCGGAGTCAACCCATGAAAATTTAGCTCCAAATCAGGAACCAACTGCCGCTCCATCAAACCAAGAGGATCCAGCTTCGCACGCTGATGGCCACGAAATCTATAAGAACTTATTAGCTGCACGACTCGAACTTGCTTACGTTCGTGTGCAAGATGTATGCCTCCAGAACCAGGAGCCGGCGTGGGACGGGCTTTTCTTCGCCCTAAAAGTTCAAAGTGTTGGATTATAGTGGCATGAGATACATCTTGAGAGTTACCGCCATTCGACGAAGGCAAGCTATCGAAAAACTGTTCCCACTCAAATGGGACTGAATCTTTTCTGTGTAGGTAGTCTTCATAAAGGTTTTCAATGTAGGCCGCGTTGCCACCAGAAAAATAAGACGATCCGAGGAACTTCTCCATCAGGCGATTAGACATTACGCGTAATCCTTATGGTATAGCGAACTTTACTTTAGTTGGCTCGGATGAATATCCACTGAAAAGCCAGCTAAATTTAACTCGCTTTCTTAACCAACATGTTTCGGATGTGGCCAATCGCTCGCGTCGGGTTTAAACCCTTTGGACACACCTGCACGCAGTTCATTATACCATGGCAACGGAACACACTGAAGGGGTCACCCAGATCTTCTAACCGCTGTTCTGTAGCTGTGTCACGACTGTCTGCCAAGAACCGGTAAGCTTGAAGCAGGCCTGATGGACCGATGAACTTCTCCGGATTCCACCAGAAGGAAGGACAAGCCGTAGAGCAGCATGCACAGAGAATGCATTCATAGAGACCATCGAGCTTTGCTCTGTCTTCTTGAGATTGAAGACGCTCTATCTGTGGAGGCTCAGACGCGTTCAGCAAATATGGCTGAATCTTTTCATACTGAGCATAGAACTGCCCCATATCGACAACCAAATCTCTTATGACGGGCAAGCCCGGGAGCGGGCGGATAATGATTTTGTTGTTCTTGATGACCTCTGAAATAGGCGTAATGCAAGCCAAACCATTTTTCCCCGACATATTCATCCCATCAGAGCCACAAACACCCTCACGGCATGATCGTCTGTAAACAAGCGTTGCGTCTTCAGCCTTGAGAATCTCAAGGACATCTAACACCATCATGTCTTTACCGTGAGAATCAAACTTGAAGTCCTCCATGTGAGGCTCTTTGTCCACCTCTGGATTGTAGCGATAAATGCTTACTGTAAGCATACAGTTGGTCCTTTATAAAGTCTCACGTCATGCAACGCTTCTAATAAGTTCTTTCGACTGGTTCAAATGGTTCATGTGTTTTGGGAGTGAAATTGACATCCCGCTTACCAACTCTCTTCGCCTCGGGAAAAAACATCGAATGGCATAACCAGTTTTCATCGTCTCGATCCTGGAAATCCTCACGCGCATGCGCTCCACGGCTCTCGGTTCTCGCTTCAGCTACAATAGCTGTCGCCTCAGCAACAGCAAATAAATTCCTTAACTCCAATGCCTCAATACGTGCGGTGTTAAATGCTGAACTCTTATCTTCTAGCGCAACATCATCGATACGCGGCTTTAATTCCGATAACTGCTTTATGCCGTCTTTCATGTAATCCCCTCTTCTAAAAACGCCGAAGAAATTCTGCATGATGGTCTGCAACTCAGACCTCAGATGGGGCGCTTTTTCTCGACCTGTTGAGCTATTTAGTCGATTCAATCCAACCATGGCAGCCTCGATATCTTCCGCTCTGGGGTCGCTCAAACTAACTCCATCACGCAAAGACTTTTCTATGAACAATCCAGACGCTCTGCCAAAAACCACCAAATCAAGCAAGGAATTACCACCAAGACGATTTGCCCCATGGACAGAGACACATGCTGCCTCTCCACAGGCATAGAATCCTTCGATTACGACATCATTACCAGAAGAATCCATTGAAAGGGCTTGGCCATCTACATTGGTTGGTATACCTCCCATCATATAATGACACGTCGGCACAACGGGAATTGGTTCTTTTACTGGATCTGCATGAGCAAATGTTCGAGATAGTTCAAGTATTCCTGGCAATTTAGCGTTGAGTGTATCCTCACCGAGATGATCGAGTTTGAGAAAAACGTGATCACCATTCTTTCCGCAACCTCGCCCCTCGATTATTTCCATCACCATTGCTCTGGCCACTACGTCTCTTCCAGCAAGATCTTTCGCATTCGGAGCGTACCGTTCCATAAACCTCTCCCCATCTTTATTTATGAGGTAACCACCCTCACCACGGCACCCCTCAGTCACCAAAGTGCCTGCACCAGAAATACCAGTGGGATGAAACTGCCACATTTCTATATCTTGGACCGGAAAACCTGCTCTAAGAGCCATTCCTATGCCGTCTCCAGTGCATATGTGAGCGTTGGTCGTAGAAGCATATATGCGGCCAGCGCCACCTGTCGCAAAGACAGTGGCCTTCGACTTAATAAATGCTATGTCGCCCGTCTCTATTTCAATGGCTATGACGCCAACAACAGCATTATCAGCGTTTTTGACCAAGTCTACAGCAAACCATTCTGTCAAAAATACTGTGTTGTTTTTCAAGTTACCTTGATACAAGGTATGTAAAAGGGCATGACCAGTCCTATCTGCCGCCGCGCATGTTCTAGCGGCCTGTCCGCCTTTGCCATACTCTTTTGATTGCCCACCAAAAGGCCTCTGATAGATGCGACCGGACTCAGTCCTAGAAAACGGCAACCCCATATGCTCTAACTCAAACACTGCTTCAGGTCCGACTGAGCACATATATTCTATGGCTTCCTGGTCGCCAATGAAGTCCGAGCCTTTGACGGTATCGTACATGTGCCACTGCCACTGATCATCTGGGTCATCGCTTGCTATAGCACATGTTATGCCGCCTTGGGCAGACACTGTATGTGAGCGAGTAGGAAACACTTTGGTGATAACTGCCGTTTTGTATCCAGACTGAGCCAATTGCAAAGCAGCACGCATTCCAGACCCGCCGCCTCCCACTATGACAGCGTCAAAATCGATTGTCTTCATCAGCTAAAGGCTCCAAAAAATTGAAAAAGTCCAAATGACATACGCTCCGGTGATCACAACGGTCACAGTTTGAAGAGAGTTACGCAGCAACGTAGCTTTTGGTCCAAGTAATCTCTCCGTCACATAATCTGTATATACACACCACAAGCCAATCAAAGCGTGACTAACTAATGCCATAACTGCTAGAAGACTAAATATTTGCATCACACTAGAAGAATATAATTCTCGCCACCGCGGATAGTCCAAATCAGGGTTAGCAGCAATATATGCGATGGTAAACAGGAAGTAAGCCGCCAAAACGCACGCTGAGACACGCTGAAGAATCCAATTGGAGATACCTTTCTTATCTTTCGCTGAAGGAGAGGCACTCAAGAGAACACCCAAAAAGCTAGAAACCCGACAATACATCCAACAATAGTAGCACTTATGGCTGCACTTACTCGGCCTGCTTCATATGTTTCACCATAACCCGCATCCATCACAAGATGCCGAATCCCCATCACCATATGATAAGATAAGGCTGACAGAACGCCCCATATGATGACTTGAGCTATTGGGTGATCAAAGATATTTTTTACCAAAAAAAAGCCTTGAGGGGATTCAAGGCTTTTATCCAAGCACCATAATAAAACTGAAAGCCCAAAAAACATGGCAACTCCAGACACACGATGCAAAATTGACACATAAGCCGTAATTGGAAGACGCATGGTGCCAATATCAAGATTGACCGGTCTATTCCTGCTCAAATCTATATCCCTATATCAAATTTCATACTGACTACCGAAAACAACAGAGCGTTCGGTAAGTCGGCGCTTGGTTTTTTGGCTGGGATTATATTTCCCAACCACTTCATTTACAAATGCAAAAGCAGGTTGGCTGGGAATAACTTTTACGTGCCTGTAAGTGACATTGGTTGACAATCGAACTGGAATATCTATAGTACAAGGTCCGTGATCAGATGATTCAACCCCCCGCCGATTTCCAAGGATCTTAAAGATGAGCAATCGAATAGCAACTCTAAATCTCGACAATGATACTGTGGTAGAGCTGCCAGTATATGAGGGAACTTTGGGCCAAGACGTTATCGACATAGGCAATCTAGGCAAACATGGCGTTTTCACTTTTGATCCCGGATTCACCTCGACCGCTGCATGCAGATCTGACATTACTTTTATAGATGGCGATCAAGGGATCCTGCTTCATCGCGGTTATCCCATTCAAGTTTTGGCTGAAAAATCTGATCATCTTGAGACATGTTACCTTCTCCTGGAAGGTGAGTTGCCTAATCGTGAACAAAAAACAGCTTTTGAAAAAACTATAACTCAGCACACCATGGTGAATCGTTCAATGGAGCAATTTATCACGGGATTCCATCATGATGCCCATCCGATGGCGATGCTTTGCAGTCTTGTCGGAGCAATGTCCTCGTTTTACCATGATTCATTGGATATAACTAACCAAGACCACCGAACCGTTTCCGCACACCGTCTTATAGCCAAAATGCCCACTATTGCGGCAATGTGTCACAAACATTTCATTGGCCAACCATATATCTACCCAGACAACTCACTATCGTATTCAGAAAACTTTTTACACATGATGTTTGCAACCCCTTGTGAAGAATATGATATCCATCCATCCATCTCGAATGCGATGGACCGAATTTTTTTGCTGCATGCTGACCATGAACAAAATGCTTCTACATCCACAGTCAGGTTAGCTGGCTCATCTGGTGCGAATCCTTACGCCTGCATAGCAGCCGGAATCGCTGCGCTCTGGGGCCCGGCGCATGGTGGTGCTAACGAGGCTGTTCTGAGCATGCTCGATAAAATTGGCAATGTAAGCAACATCCCCGAATATATCAAGAAGGCAAAAGACAAAAACGATCCATTTCGCTTAATGGGATTTGGGCATAGGGTATATAAAAATCATGACCCAAGGGCTACTGTAATGCGCGAGAGTTGCAATGAAGTGCTAGGCGTTCTTGGCCTGGAGAATGATCCACTGTTCAAACTTGCAAAAGAACTCGAAAAAATAGCGCTTGAAGATGAGTATTTTGTAGAAAAAAGACTGTATCCAAACGTTGATTTCTACTCTGGCATCATATTGAAAGCACTTGGTATTCCAGTTGAGATGTTTACTGTGATTTTTGCAACTGGACGCACTGTGGGTTGGATAGCGCACTGGAATGAAATGTTAAGAAACCCCTACCGAATCGGCCGACCAAGGCAACTTTATACAGGCTCAGACACGCGCGACTTTCCGCCCATCGAACAACGTTCGTAAGGCATAGAACGCAGATGCCGACGCGCTAAGGCGACTGTCTCTCCGATTGACGCCAGCATTGGACGAAATCTGAATCACTGCGTATGCTCGGTCATTGATCAAAATAGTGACATAACTTCGCTCTTCCTCTGCAGCCAGGGCGGCATGATCACATTCTGCTAACAAATGACCGGCTTAGTTCTTCCACAGTTACTGAAAACAATGCTGCATCAAGACTCGGCGGAAACCATCGGGCCCGAGTGAAACCTAAACTCTGTATCGGACGTCAGGATCAATTTTTGTTCTCGATCGGCTATCGCCGGTAGGCGCTCGCTCAAGGCCTCTTGACCGATTAAATTCTCCGCAAGATTGAGATAATCTCGGTAATGTCGTGCCTCTGACTTCAGCAGGGATTTATAAAAACGGCATAATTCATCGTCTAAATGCCGCGCAATTCGAGCAAAACGCTCGCACGACCTTGCTTCGATAAATGCTCCCACAATCAATATGTCAGCTAACTTATATGGTTCTTCTGAGCGCACCAAACTGCGTAATCCAGCGGCATAGCGCGATGCCGAGATGTGGTAATAGGCTATTTTACGCCGCTGCATAATCGCTATCACCTGTTCGAAATGGCGCATTTCTTCTCTTGCAAGTCGTGACATTTTATTGAGCAGAACAAAGTCATCTGTGTATTTATAGATTAGATTAAGCGCCGTGCTAGCGGCTTTTTTTTCGCAATTTGCGTGATCGATCAGTAGCAAACCCTGATTTTGAATGGCACATTCAACCCATCTCTGGGGTGTTTGACAGGGCAGAAAATGCTCAATTTCGGTGAGATCAGTAATCATAAAAGTGGACGATATCTTAAATACGGATGGCAGGGTTATTCAATGACCGCTGCGGGCTAATACCCAATGCATTCTGCCTCATAACGATTATCATTTCACGCCATACCAAAAAAGCCTATTTTAAAATTACTATATGCAAAAAAAGACTCATATGTCAGTGTTTTGAAACTTCAAAAATGGTACAGCTGGGTATACCAAAGACCCTGCACAAAGAAAACTCAGCGCCGATGCATGTGTAAATAAACTACAAAATCACGTAAGATTATAGCTAAAATATCGTAGTGGCTCGATTTAATCCAGTGTCGAGTCAAAAGGAGATAGCCGCCATGATAGCAGCCTGCCGCGTAAACGCCGCAGAACTCGATTTACAGGGGATTGTATCCAAACGTCTTGATGCTCAGTGGACAGAAGGTCTTTATGAGCTGTTGAAGAATCCGCCGGCCGATAAAGAATACTTTTTAACTGATCTCATCTCGAACCGTCTGCCACTCGGAGTGCATGAAACAGCTTACAGTGAGAGATTTCAATGAGCTTATATTTAGAGTATATAGCCGAAATCGCTAAACGTAAAAAGGATCTAGGATTAAATCCAAAGCCAATTGATAGCGCTGATTTACTGTCAGAGATTATTATCCAAATCAAAGATACTCATAATGAGCATCGTGAAGAATCACTGAAATTCTTCATTTACAACGTGATACCGGGCACAACCAGCGCTGCTCGCGTGAAAGCTCAATTTCTGAAAGAAATCATTCTGGGTGAATCTGTCGTTGCAGAGATCACAGCAGAATTTGCCTTCGAACTGCTCTCCCATATGAAAGGCGGTCCCTCGGTGGAGGTCTTGTTGGACCTGGCGCTCGGAGACGACGCCCCCATCGCCGACCAGGCGGCCGCTGTGCTGAAGACGCAAGTGTTTTTGTACGAAGCCGACACCGACCGCCTCGAGGATGCGCACCGCGCTGGAAATGCGCGCGCAACCGACCTCCTCAAGAGCTACGCAAAGGCTGATTTCTTCACGAAGCTACCCCCTGTGGATGAGACCATTCAAGTCGTGACCTACGTCACGGCCGTCGGCGATGTCTCGACCGACTTGCTGTCTCCCGGCAGCGACGCACACTCGCGCTCCGACCGGGAGTTGCATGGCCAGTGCTTGTTCGAGCACAACAAGGACGCACAGGACGTTCTGCTAGGCCTGAAGACGCTACACC
>CAJWMT010000034.1:0-23905 GCA_913044275.1 uncultured Cellvibrionales bacterium | reverse complement strand
TGAAGGCACGATGCGAATTATACCAGAAGCGGTGGGGAAGCTGCTGCTTGAAAAAAACATGGCGCATGAAAGTATTGATCATGTATTGATTGCAGGTCTTGATTCACGGTCGGTTGCAAAAACAGCGGCCTTATGCGGGTTCGATAAGGCCAAAGTGCATCAGGGTTTTCGGGAACTTATTGGGCATGCGGGGAGTGCCGATGCCCTCCTTCTGCTGGCAGACATTCTGCAATCGGCGCAGGCTGGTGAGCTGATCATGTTAATTGGTTTTGGACAAGGTTGCGATGTATTGCTATTCCAGGCAACCGACCTTATCAGCAAGGCTAGCCTCTTTAATGGCGTCAGGTTGACAGTTGCTCAAGGGATCGATGATGACAACTATCTTCGGTTTTTATCGTTTAATCGGTTAGTTGATATGGATTGGGGAATGAGAGCGGAGCGGGACAATCGAACCGCGCTGTCGGCGTTTTTTCGCAATCGAAGGGCGGTGACCGGTTTCATTGGGGGGGTTTGCAAAGCATGTGGGGTGGCGCAATTTCCAAAAACGGATTTATGCGTAAATCCAACTTGCGGTAAAGCGAACTCCCAAGAGGATGAGGCGTTTTCAGGCAAACGCGGTGAGGTCAAGTCTTTCACTGAAGACTGGCTTGCTTTGTCACTTAACCCTCCTCTTATGTACGGGAGTGTGAGGTTCGATAAAAAGAGTACGCTCATGATGGAATACGCTGATTTTTCTGCTGGAGAATTATCAATCGGGACGCCATTAAAGATGGTCTTTAGAATAAAGGATTTTGATGAGTTACGGGGATACCGTAGGTATTTTTGGAAAGCAGCACCCTTTAGAAACTAAGTTGATTAAACGAGTAAATTTATATGGCTAGTGGAATAAAAGATAAAGTGGCAATTGTTGGTATGGGCTGCACACGGTTTGGAGAGCTCTGGGATAAAGGTGCAGATCAGCTGATGTTGGAGGCTTTTGGGGAGTGTTTGAATGATTCAGGCCTAGAAACTAAGGACATAGAGGCTGCTTGGCTGGGCTTATGTTATGAAGAGCATAGCATGGGCAAATCTTCGATCTCTCTTTCTCAGTCATTGAGGCTCCCGAATATCCCAGTTACTCGTGTTGAAAACCTCTGCGCGACGGGCTCTGAATCCCTAAGAGGAGCAGCTTATGCCGTTGCATCTGGAGCTTGTGATATCGCTTTAGCGATGGGAGTTGAAAAGCTCAAGGATACCGGATTTGGCGGGTTGCCAACGCGAACAATGGGTACTTTTGAAGATCAATGGTTTCCCGGTGTTTCGGCGCCTGGATCATTCGCACAGCTGGCGATTGCATATTCTCACAAACATAATATAGCAATGGATGAGCTCAAAGAGGCCATGGCACATGTGTCGTGGAAGAGCCATGAGAATGGCTCACTAAACCCCAAAGCCCACCTGCAAAATCGGCTTACCAAAGAGAAAATTTTAAAAGCACCAATGATCTCATACCCACTTGGTTTGTTTGATTGCTGTGGTGTGAGCGATGGAGCGGCATGTGCCATTTTGACCACGCCGAAAATTGCTCAGAAACTAGGCAAAAAATCTAACATTGTTAGTATAAAAGCCTTGCAACTAGCTGTCAGCAATGGATCTGAAATGTTCCATGATGAATGGGATGGTAGCCACGCTATGACTTCAGGATTGGCTTCAAAGAGAGCTTATGACGAGGCCAAAATCAATGACCCGAAAAAGCAACTCGATTTGGTTGAGGTACATGATTGTTTTTCCATAACCGAATTGGTGACTATGGAGGATCTTGGCTTGTCTGAAAAAGGTGAGGCATCAAAAGATGTACTTAACGGGGTTTATGATCGGGATGGTGAATTACCCTGCAATGTTGATGGTGGTCTGAAGTGTTTCGGCCATCCTCTGGGGGCTAGCGGGTTAAGAATGGTATATGAAATTTATCAACAATTGCTGGGGCGGGCAGCGGAGCGGCAACTCTCAGACCCTAAATTAGGCCTGACTCATAATCTCGGAGGATTTCCAAATCGAAACGTTTGTAGCGTATCTATAATTGGGGTACACGGATCCAGCTAAAAATGAAATTTATGCTGCACCTGCTGAGGTTGCAGTGGCCCATCATGCCAGCGGATTCTCATGATAAATGTTCTGAAATCCCGTTGAAACCAATCAATACTATCCCTATAATGCCAGCCTTTCTTGGGCTTGAATTGACGGTTTGAGCCAAAACCATAACTTAGCCGGAGTGGCTCATGTCGACGATTGCTAGGCCTTCTTTATACAAAGTCGCTGGGTGGCAACTGGTTTTTATAAGCCTTTTGAGCATTGTTTTATTGCCGTTCGGCTGGGGGACTTCGGTTTCGGTTTGGGTTGGGGGTATGATCCACATAATCCCTCATGCCTGGTTTGCTAAAATCGCTTTCAAAAAAGTGGGAGCTAGGCAAGCTAATGGCGTAGTTACAGATTTTTACTTGGGCCAGGCAGTGAAATTTTTACTTACAGCAGTCCTCATGTTGCTAGCTCTTAGAGCTGCAACGAACATAGATATTAAAATTGTGATGATTAGTTTTGTAGCTATGTTTCCGATTTATTTGATATTGGTGGCCAAAGTCCTAAGGCAACAATGGGCATGAACTGTTCTTTGGTTTATAACTCTCAGTTAATGGGTATTTAAATGGCAGGAGAAAATCCTTCAAGCACAACCGAGTATATCCAGCATCATTTGCAAAATTTGGTTTTTGGAAACCACCCCGAGCATGGTTGGAGTTTCGCGCACAGCTCTCAGGACGCTTTGCAAATGGGCTTCTGGGCGATCCATGTTGATTCTATGGCATGGTCAATATTTCTGGGCCTTTTGTTCTGCTTTGTTTTTCGAAGAGCTGCGCTGCAAGCCACGACAGGAGTGCCTCGCGGCATGCTGAGTTTTGTTGAGTTGCTGGTGGAATTTGTCGATGGCGCAGTCAAAGATAGCTTCCACGGCACCAATAAAATGGTGGCCCCTCTAGCGTTGACAATCTTTGTTTGGGTTTTCTTGATGAATTTTATGGATTTAATCCCCGTAGATCTGATTCCAACTCTTATGCTCTTGGCAGGTGTTCATTACCAGAAGGTGGTACCCTCGACTGATCCAAATATCACCATGGGAATGGCGCTGGGAGTTTTCGTGTTGATGCTCTATTACTCTTTTAAGATTAAAGGTGTTGGTTTTGTCAAAGAGCTTACTATGCATCCGTTCAACCATTTTCTGTTTATACCGGTAAACTTATTTATGGAAACGGTTGGTTTGCTGGCGAAGCCTTTCTCTCTTGGTCTTAGGTTGTTTGGCAACATGTACGCTGGTGAAATGATTTTTATCCTTATTGCGGTAATGTTTTCTGCGGGCGCGGGGAGCGGGATCGTCGCTGGGGGCTTTAATGCGGAATTATTTGGTGAGGGGACTAACCCCCTATTTTGGTTGGTGATCTTCTGTCTTGTCAGCGGTATATGTTGGTTAAACTTGCGCGGAGCTATTTCCACGGGACGAACCGTCCTGCTATGTATGGTCATTATGGCTTTGGGCGGAGGCATAACCGCATTGGGTGGTGGAATGATGCAATGGGCTTGGGCAGCTTTCCATGTGCTGATTATTACTTTGCAAGCTTTTATTTTTATGGTGCTTACGGTTGTTTATTTGGGCATGGCGCATGAACAACATTAGATTTTTTACTTTTAACTATTAGAACTGGGAGTCAAACATGGGATTAGTATATTTGGCAGCGGCCATCATGCTTGGAATGGGAGCATTGGGGGCTGCGATTGGTATGGGTTTGCTTGGAGGCAAGCTGATTGAGGGTACGGCTCGTCAGCCTGAGCTTGCGCCAATGCTGCAGGGTAAGATGTTTCTTTTAGCCGGCTTAATCGACGCGGTGCCTATTATAGGTGTCGGTATTGCCATGTATCTTATTTTTGTTGTGGCCCCGGGAATGGGCGCCTAACCAAAAAACGAATTCTAAATGAAATTCTTATCGACGAGGTGCTGGCTTGAATATTAATCTAACATTATTTGGGCAGATGGTGACCTTCGCTTTCTTCGTTTGGTTCTGCATGAAATATGTTTGGCCGATGATTATCGAAGCAATGGAAGAGCGCCAGAGAAAAATTGCTGATGGTTTGGATGCGGCTGATCGCGCCATGCGAGACCTAGAAGATGCTCAAGGCAAAGTAGATCAACAAATGCGGGACGCAAAGCTGCAGGCAGCTGATATTATTGATCAAGCTAATAAAAGGGCTAGCCAGATAGTGGACGAGGCGAAAGAACAGGCGATTATAGAAGGAGATCGTTTGAAGATGGCAGCCGCTGCAGAGATTGAGCAAGAAATAAACCGTGCCAGAGAAGAACTGCGAGGTGCCGTAGCTGGGCTTGCCCTTGCCGGCGCAGAAAAAGTCCTTGGGGCTTCGATTGATAGCGCTACTAACCGAGCCCTGGTCGATGAGTTCTCGGCGAAGTTATGACTAGGTATCTTTTATGGCAGAACTAAATACATTGGCACGTCCTTATGCCAAAGCCGCTTTCGAGGTCGCAGCCGACTCTTCAGATTTGGATGGTTGGTCAAGCCGTTTGGGGCTTTTAGCTCGGGTGACTCAGGACTCTTCGATTAACGAGTTGTTGACCTCACCAAGTTTGACGGGAACGCAAAAGGCGTCTGTTATGAGAGACATTTGCGGTGATGACTTAGATACATCTATAGAGAATTTTTTGTTCATCTTGTCTGAAAATCAACGCCTGCAACTCTTGACGCAAATATCAGAGCAATTTGAAGTTATGAAAGCCAATCATGAAAAGGCTGTAGACGTGGATATCATGGCTGCTCAAGAGCTTGAGAATGAACAGCTAAGGAAACTTAATAACGTTTTGGAAAAAAAGCTGGGACGTAAAATTAATATGCAGGTTCGTTTGGATAAGAACTTGCTTGGGGGTGTGGTAATACGGGCCGGAGATACCATCATTGATGGTTCTATTCGGGGCCGTTTGACCAAACTTGCAGATTCATTAAACATCTAAGGATTGGGGCCTAGGTATGCAGCAACTGAATCCATCAGAAATAAGCGAAATCATCAAAAGTCGAATTGACAACCTTGATATTTCATCAGAAGCCCGAAACGAGGGAACCATAGTATCGTTGTCGGATGGAATCATTAGGATCCATGGTCTTGCCGACGTTGTTTACGGTGAAATGATCGAGTTTGATGGAGGTATTTTCGGCATGGCACTCAACCTAGAGAGAGATTCGGTTGGTGCAGTAGTCTTGGGCGATTACCAGGCTCTGGCAGAAGGCCAAAAAGCTCGGTGCACTGGTCGAGTTCTCGAGGTTCCTGTCGGACCTGAACTAGAGGGCCGAGTGGTGGACGCTCTCGGGAATCCAATTGACGGGAAGGGTCCGGTTAATGCAGAACTTACTGACGAACTTGAAAAAGTAGCCCCCGGAGTTATTGCTCGTCAGTCCGTTGATCAGCCGGTTCAGGTAGGCCTTAAGGCTATAGATTCAATGGTACCGATAGGCAGAGGGCAGCGGGAATTGATAATTGGAGACCGCCAAATTGGGAAGACTGCGATTGCGGTGGATGCCATCATAAATCAGAAGAATTCCGGGATTAAGTGCGTTTATGTGGCAGTTGGTCAAAAAGCTTCCTCTGTAGCGGCTGTGGTGCGTAAGCTCGAAGAGCATGGGGCTATGGATCATACTATTGTTGTTGCGGCAACAGCATCTGATCCGGCTGCGATGCAGTATCTGGCGCCCTTTGCGGGTTGTTCTATGGGTGAATATTATCGGGATCGTGGCCAGGATGCCTTAATCATTTATGATGATCTGACTAAGCAGGCGTGGGCCTATCGACAGATTTCGCTACTTTTAAGACGACCTCCAGGGAGGGAAGCATATCCCGGAGATGTATTTTATTTGCACTCGAGATTGTTAGAGCGGGCAGCGCGAGTCAATGCAGACTATGTTGAAAAGTTCACGGACGGAGCAGTCAAAGGAAAGACTGGATCTTTAACGGCGTTGCCAGTTATTGAGACACAGGCTGGAGATGTTTCGGCTTTCGTTCCCACCAATGTGATTTCGATAACTGACGGACAGATATTCTTAGAAGCAGACATGTTTAACGCTGGATTGAGGCCCGCCATGAATGCTGGCATTTCGGTTTCAAGGGTTGGGGGCGCTGCGCAGACTAAAATCATGAAAAAATTGTCCGGTGGTATCCGGACCGCACTGGCACAGTATCGTGAACTTGCAGCTTTTTCGCAATTTGCCTCTGATTTAGATGATGCTACTAAGGCACAGCTGGATCATGGAGAGCGCGTAACCGAGTTAATGAAACAGAAGCAATACTCTCCTCTAACTATCGCAGAGATGGGTATTATGATATATGCGGCTGATAATGGTTATCTGGAAGGAATTGAGGTTGCTAAAGTTGGCGCGTTCGAAGCGGCTCTTCTCTCCTTTATGAAAGCAGAATACGCTGAATTGATGTCCGAAATAAACCGTACAGGCGATTACAATGACGACATCTCATCCAGTTTCAAAAAAGCATTGGAAAAGTTTGTAGCAAGTCAGACGTGGTAGGGCATTTCCTCGGACGGGCAGAAAGATGGCAATAGGTAAAGAAGTTAAAACAAAAATTGCGAGCATAGGTAGCACGCAAAAAATTACCAGCGCCATGGAAATGGTAGCTGCTAGCAAAATGCGTCGCGCTCAGGATCGTATGGCTCTCGGGAAGCCGTATGCCCAGAGGATACGCAACGTGGTTGGACATATTGCTAGAGCCGTTTCTGAATATCAGCATCAGTATATGTCTCAGCGCGAGGTGGAAAGGATCGGTTATATCATTGTCTCTACCGATAGAGGGCTTTGCGGGGGACTGAACATTAATTTGTTTAAAGCCGCGTTGAGATCTATTCAATCTTGGACTGAGCAAGGTAAGAAAGTGGATCTGTGTCTCGTAGGGAATAAAGCGACAAGTTTTTTTTCGAGCGTTGGCGGCAACGTAACCGCCGCGATAAAGGATATTGGCGATGAACCAGATGCGCAAGACTTGATTGGTGGAGTCAAGGTGATGCTGGACGCTTTTGATGCAGGTCGCATCGATCAACTCATACTGGTCAGCAACGAGTTTGTTAATACAATGACTCAGACTCCCCGATTGGAACAACTTCTTCCTTTAGAACCGGACGCTGACTCGGGTTTGGCACATCACTGGGATTATATTTATGAGCCCGATGCAAGAGATTTACTTGATGGCCTTCTAATACGTTATATCGAATCACAAGTTTATCAGGGTGTGGTTGAAAACAAAGCTTGTGAGCAGGCGGCAAGGATGATTGCCATGAAAAATGCGACCGAAAATGCGGGCGATCTCATTGAAGAATTACAGTTGCTTTACAACAAAGCACGACAAGCTGCGATCACGCAGGAACTGTCAGAAATTGTGAGTGGTGCTGCTGCAGTCTAGCAGAAAAATTTATTTTAAAGGTATTAGTTGAGAGGAAGCGGAAATGAGTAGCGGAAGAATCGTACAAATTATTGGCGCTGTTATCGATGTGGAGTTTCCTCGTGACGAGGTGCCTGGTGTGTATGACGCTTTGATGGTTGAGGGCAAGGACTTGACCTTAGAGGTGCAGCAGCAGTTGGGAGACGGAGTGGTGCGAACTATTGCGATGGGTTCTTCTGAGGGAATTAGTCGAGGTCTAAACGTTGAGAACTCAAAGGCTCCTATTTCAGTACCTGTTGGCACTGAGACTTTGGGAAGGATTATGGACGTTCTAGGGAGACCGATTGATGAAAAAGGTCCGATAGAAGCTGAAGACACGATGCCTATTCACCGAAAACCGCCGTCTTATGAAGAACTAGCGGCCTCCGATGAACTTTTAGAGACGGGCATTAAAGTCATTGATCTAGTTTGTCCTTTTGCCAAAGGAGGCAAAGTTGGACTTTTCGGTGGGGCTGGCGTGGGAAAAACCGTCAATATGATGGAGTTAATTAATAATATCGCAACAGAACACTCTGGTCTCTCCGTTTTTGCTGGAGTAGGAGAGCGTACCCGAGAAGGGAATGATTTTTACTATGAAATGCAGGAGTCTGGGGTGGTAAATGTTGAGACTCCTAGCGAATCGAAAGTGGCGATGGTTTATGGCCAAATGAATGAACCTCCTGGTAATCGTTTGAGGGTGGCCTTAACAGGATTGACGATGGCAGAGCAGTTTCGTGACGAAGGAAAAGACGTCCTCTTATTCGTTGACAATATTTATCGTTATACCTTGGCGGGGACAGAGGTCTCCGCTTTGCTGGGTCGCATGCCTTCTGCGGTAGGTTATCAGCCTACTTTGGCAGAGGAAATGGGGGTGCTTCAGGAGCGCATTACCTCGACTAAGACTGGATCTATTACTTCAGTTCAGGCTGTCTATGTCCCTGCCGATGATCTAACAGATCCATCCCCTGCAACAACTTTTGCTCATTTGGATTCCACGGTGGTTCTCAGTCGCGATATTGCCTCCAAAGGAATCTATCCGGCAATTGATCCTCTGGACTCTACTTCAAGGCAGTTGGACCCTCTGATCATTGGTAAGGCTCATTACGAGGCGGCCAGAGGAGTTCAGTCAGTGTTGCAACGTTATAAAGAACTTAAAGATATCATTGCAATTCTGGGGATGGACGAGCTTTCAGAAGAAGATAAGTTGACAGTTTCGCGGGCTCGTAAAATAGAGCGATTTTTGTCACAACCTTTCAGCGTGGCTGAGGTTTTCACAGGCTCTCCTGGTAAATATGTATCGCTGAAAGACACAATTTCTGGGTTCCAAGGAATTTTAGATGGCGAGTATGATCATCTGCCGGAGCAGGCGTTTTACATGGTGGGTTCAATAGAGGAAGCCATCGCAAAAAGTGAGAAACTCTGAGCGCCTGATCAAAGAGGCTTAAAAAATGAATAGCACTGTTCAATGTAACATAGTCAGCGCAGATGAATCATTGTTTTCTGGTTCTGTTAGTATGGTTATTGCAACAGGTTCACTAGGAGAAATGGGAATTACTCCTGGCCATGCGCCATTACTAAGTGATTTGAACCCTGGCCCTGTTCGTTTGTTAATAGACGGCGGAGAAGAGGAAATATATTATCTTTCGGGGGGCTACATCGAAGTTCAACCTACTACTGTTTCAATTTTGGCTGACAAGGCAGTTAGGGCGGGTGATATTGACGAAGCGGCGGCTTCCGAAGCGCTAAAGTTAGCCGAACAGACAATATCAAATCATAGTGGTGAAATCGATTACTCCAAGGCAGCAGCTCAATTGGCGGAGGCGACAGCGCAATTGAGAACAGTTGAAAAGCTTCGTAAGAAGATTGGTTCTTGAAGTATTTTTAAGCCGGGTCTTCCTCAAACGGTTTTTAATTTCCTGCAACTCGTTTGCTTGCCTTGTAGCAATTTTGTAAGTACCGTGTCCCCTACAAACACTGGGGACTTTGATTGGTGAGCAAACAAACTGAAACCCACATCTTTATCCTAGCGGCCGGGAAAGGGTCTAGGATGAAATCGAGTATCCCGAAGGTGATGCAGAAGCTTGCGGGAGAGCCACTTCTCTCTCATGTTCTGAAGACCGCGGCGACAATTCCTCAAGCAATAAAAACCGTGGTGGTTGGGGAAGGCAAGGACTACATCGTGAAGCACTTCGAGAACTCACCGTTGGCACGAGACATCAGGTTTGTGAATCAGGCAGAGCAATTGGGCACCGCGCATGCTCTAAAGGTTGCTACTGCGGACATCAACGAAGATTCCAGAGTCCTAGTTTTGTTTGGCGATGTGCCTTTAATCGACCCCGACACGATCCGCAGAATGCTTGACCACTTGGAAAGTAGCGATTTGGTTATTTTGACTATGGAAGTGCTTGATCCGTCTGGATATGGCCGAATATTGCGTGATCGAGATGGCAAGATTGAAGGTATTGTGGAGCAAAAAGATGCCACTTCCTACCAACAAAAAATTTGCGAGATTAACACTGGGGTAATGGCGATTGATGGCTCAAAGCTAAGTCGCTGGCTCTCACAGATAAGAAAAAATAATGTTCAAGGGGAGTATTATCTGACTGACGTGGTGAGTCTGGCTAGCCAAGATGGCGATGCAATTACAAGTGTTAGCCCGAATTCTGTTGAGGAGATTGAAGGCGTCAATAATCGCCTCCAGTTGGCACGATTAGAGAGGCACTATCAACTAAAGCTCGCAGAGAAACTTCTTTTATCCGGAACGAGCCTGGCGGACCCATCTCGTTTTGATCAGCGAGGAGAGCTGATCGTTGGCAGAGATACCTTCATAGATGTCAATTGCGTGTTTGAAGGAAGCGTGGAATTAGGTTCAGAAGTTCTTATAGGCCCGAATTGTCAAATCAAAGACACCCGGATTGCAGACAAAGCAATAATCTTGGCTAACTCAGTGATCGAAGCCAGCTCTATTGGTTCAGGTGCCGTCGTTGGTCCTTTTGCGAGACTCAGATCCGGTACCGATTTGGCAGAAAATAGCAAGGTGGGGAATTTCGTTGAGACCAAAAAAGCAGCTGTTGGCAAATCCAGCAAAATCAGTCACCTCAGCTATATAGGCGACGCGCAAGTGGGAGACAATGTAAACATTGGAGCAGGAACAATTACCTGCAATTATGATGGAGACAAAAAACATCCTACGCAAGTGGGCGATGACGTTTTCGTAGGGTCTAATAGCACCCTCGTTGCTCCGTTATGCCTGTCTGATGGGGCTTTTGTGGCTGCTGGCTCAACAATTACCAAGACGGTTGGTGATGATGAGCTAGGGATTGGCAGAGCCAAGCAGCGAAATATTTCAAGCTGGAAGTCTCCGGCAAAAAAAGCAAAGGAAGAGTAAAGAGATGTGCGGGATCGTCGGAGCCGTTGCACAGCGTAATGTCTATCCTATTCTTATTGAAGGTTTGAAACGCTTGGAATATAGGGGATATGATTCTTCGGGCATTGCTATTATAGACACGAAAGATTGCTTGGCGATACGAAAGACTTTGGGAAAAGTAGCGGCCCTGGAAAAACTTTCGGCTGGTATGGATTTGAGGGGCAATTCAGGCATAGCCCACACACGATGGGCTACCCATGGTGAGCCGAGCACCGCAAATGCTCATCCGCATCAATCCGATGGGATTGCTATAGTTCACAATGGCATAATCGAAAACCACGAAAATCTGCGTGATGAACTCATTCGTCAGGGCTACAATTTCTTGTCCGAAACAGATAGTGAAGTAATTGCTCACTTAGTCCATAGTTTCCTTAAAATATCACATAGTTTGTGCGACGCAGTCATTTCGGCAACAACTAAGCTCAAGGGTGCTTTTGCTCTCGCAGTGGTTTCTCAAGAACACCCAGGCATCTTGGTCGGGGCACGCAGCGGGAGTCCTTTCGTTGTGGGAGTTGGAGTCGAGGAATGGTTTGTCGCCTCCGATCAAATGGCTCTTCGTCAAGTAACCGATCGGTTTATTTTTCTGGAGGAGGGGGACGTAATAGAGATTAACTCATTAAGTGCTGCTATCTTCGATAAAAATAGAGACAAAGTCGAACGGCAAGTTACAAAATTGGAAGACCGTGATGTCATTGCTGAGAAAGGCAATTTTCGGCATTACATGCAGAAAGAAATTTTCGAGCAAGTAAAAGTTTTCGCCGATACAACAGCAGGCAGGGTTTCTGAAGACGGCATTTGTGAGGCCATTTTTGGTTATCGAGCGGAAGCACTTTTTAAAAAGACATTGGCTATTCATATTGTGGCCTGTGGAACTAGTTTTCATGCCGGTTTAGTTGCTCGATACTGGATCGAGGAAAACTTAAAACTACCCTGTCTGATTGAAGTAGCCAGCGAATATCGGTACAGAGAAGTCGCTATTCCTCCAGATACATTATTTATTACTATTTCTCAGTCTGGAGAAACGGCGGATACTTTGGCTGCTTTATTGAAAGCGAAGCAAGGTCATTATCTTGGCTCGCTAGCGATCTGCAATGTGGCAAATAGTTCTCTCGTTCGAGAATCTGACATAGCTCTTATGACAGAAGCTGGTCCTGAGATAGGTGTAGCATCAACAAAAGCTTTTACATCCCAACTGGTTGCGCTGCAACTGTTGACTTTGAGTCTTGCGAAATATTGTGAGGTGCCGAGATCTTTTGAAAGCAACATGGTTTGTAATTTGCGTCGGTTGCCCGAATTATGTGAGAAAGTCCTATCACTGGATAGCGTCATTGAAGAGGTTGCAGAAGCATTTGCTAATAAACAACATGCACTATTTCTGGGCAGAGGGGAACACTACCCCATTGCTCTCGAGGGGGCGCTTAAACTGAAAGAAATTTCCTACATTCACGCTGAGGCTTATCCCTCGGGAGAGCTCAAACATGGTCCGCTGGCATTAGTCGACGATGAAATGCCAGTCATTGCTGTTGCACCGAGCAATGAATTACTTGCAAAACTTAAATCCAACTTGCATGAAGTGCGCGCTAGAGGTGGTCAACTATTTGTGTTTGCCGATAGCGATTCTGGTTTCGTCAGTGAGCCAGGAATCGCCGTTATAGATATGCCGCATGTGCCAAAGAGTCTGGAAGCAATTCTGTATACTCTGCCACTTCAACTATTGTCTTACCATGTGGCTTTGTTAAAGGGAACCGATGTCGACCAACCTCGAAACTTAGCTAAGTCTGTAACTGTAGAGTAGATCCGAGTGGTGCATTAATTCCCGGCACCGTCTTCCTAAAATTCATCCTTCACTACCAAACCAATAACTTCACCTATGAGGGACATGGTGTTTCCAAGAGACAGGAAGCACTCTACAAACTCGTCTCCTACATGAATGACTCTGGCATCAGTTTCAGACGCATTAGTGCATGGTTGAATCGTTCTGGTATCAAAACCCACCGTGGCAAAACATGGTCTGAAACTGGAGCGCACGCACATAGTGTCGTTAAGAGGATGAGGGAACGAGAAGAACAAATAGCACAGGTGAGGAAAGCGAGATTCAGCACTTCTATCTCAAACCTCTCTATTTCTCGTCTTAAGGTGGTCTATTTTTGATAACTATTGAGCAAACTTATCTCATATTGTCGTATAGTCAGTGGATCTAAGAGATTGGGTAAGAGTCACATTGCGGGTTGTTTCTACATTCAGAATGCGTTCAAATTCTTGTCGCGCTTCTTTTAGAACTTCAAAAACTATATTGTGATCGTTATTGATGCTCCTAGTATTATCTGGATCATCTCTAGGGTAGCGATCCTCCCATACAACGTTAGTGTTCAAAAGTTAGCAATCTTAACTGACGAATTTTTGGACTAAGTTTGGATCAAGAGATATTTGACTATCGATGTGTGCGCTGATTACACCTCTGAATACCTGCGGTCGATTTCTATTAGGTAACTCCTTTAAACTAGACGCGATGTCTGGTTTTGTTGGATGACCCCAATAATTACCCCCGATTAGATTCTTGATCCTCAGAACACATAAGGATGTCGAATTAAAGTTTTTTAAGTCGTTACTCGGTACAGTAGCAAAACCGTATTTGAAACTACTGACAGAGTTAGGATTTAACCCATTGGTTCCGAAACTGACATGAGAGAGATTACTCATAGAGTTATAGATCATATCCCATAGCATCGGAATTTGTGAATTGTCATTCCAGTTAGTTTTACACTGCAAATTTAAAATATCGACGTTAAGTCTTTTGGCGATTTTTCTGTAACCTAGTCTTTCTGCTTTGAGTTGCTTTATCTTATTATGGAGAAATGATTGGCAGGCAGAATAATGGGTGCGCCGAAGTTGCTTGGACAGGAAATTTAGTCTTTGGAAGAGGGAGTATTCCTTGGGCAAGATCTGAAACTCTCTCGGATTATCTGGAAACAATGAAAAATTTTGACTTAAAAATTAATCCAAAAATTATAATTCCTGGTCATGGAAAAATTTCTAAAGGGGGATATTATTGATAAATATATTTCATATTTGGATTGTGTGTTGAAATTATCTAATTCTTTGAAGAAAGAAGAAGTCCGTATCGAAGAGCATGTTAAAAAATAAATATCCCGTCTAAATACTCTATTGAAGAGGAGAACAAAGATCTTATGGAAGGGTTCCATAAATGGAATGTTCTAAACGCATATAAACCAATAGAATAAATTTATTTTTACTCAGAGGAGATAGAAATTAATTTTTGGTTTTTTTAAAAAGATTCATCAAAAACCGTCCAGACGATGATTATGAGAAAGTTATTACTCATAACTACGAGGGGGTCTGTTATTTCCGTCTGAGTGCAATGTGAACAATCTAGAAGAATACCCTTATCATGGTCCGTATCCCCCTCGGAAATGAGAAAATCAGTTGTACCTATGGTGATGAAGTATTGGAATCTTGCGAGGGAGACTTCGATGGGGGTCAATATAGCGGTAAAGGAAGACTTGTAAGGAAAGGAGAGGTGTTTGAAGACACTTTTGCTGAAAATTTTTTCGTAAGTGAATAAGATTGCTGGTAATGACGCGGTTAAATTAGGAAACTGGCAAATTAAGAATTAAACAGAAACTGCTCATGAACGATATTAGGGATAACAATGAAACAAATTGTGATCAGTGGCACAGGTGTTTTTACGCCAGAAGAGTCGATAACGAATCAAGAATTGGTAAAGGCTTATAATTCCTATGCTGAGAGTTATAACTTGGTTAATAAGGATGATATAACACAAGGTAATAAAGTTGAATTGGAATTGTCAGATGCAGAATTTATTTTTAACGCATCCGGCATTAAAAACAGGTTTGTAATGGATAAGAAAGGCATTCTTGATCCGAATATTATGCATCCAATTTTAAAGAGAAGGAGCAATGATGAACCATCAATTCTTGCCGAAATGTCTTTAAAAGCAGCACAAAAAGCAATGGAACGCGCTGGTAAGAAAGCTAATGACATTGATGCGGTTATTACGGCTTGTTCAAACCTTGAAAGAGCATACCCTGCCATCTCCATAGAGGTTCAAGCATTACTAGGGATAAAAGGCTTTGCCTTTGATATGAATGTGGCTTGTTCTTCAGCCACTTTCGCACTGCAAGCTGCCGCTGATATGATCCGATCAGGAAGCGCTAAAACGATTCTTATAGTAGATCCCGAAATTTGCTCGGGGCACCTTGATTTTAAAGATCGTGATTGTCATTTCATCTTCGGAGATGTCTGCACCGCTATGATTCTTGAAAGCAAACAGACAGCTCAATCGAAGAATTCTTTTGAAATACTTTCAACTAAATGCGTTACTAAATTTTCAAATAATATAAGAAATAATTTCGGGTTCTTGAATAACGCTAAAAAATCTTCTCCTTTAGACAGGGATCTTTTGTTTATGCAGGAAGGCAGGAAAGTCTTTAAAGAGGTTGTCCCGTTGGTGAGTCAACTAATCATTGATCATGTTGACGATGAGAAAATCAAAATTGACGACATCAGGAGATTATGGCTTCACCAGGCCAATAAAAGTATGAATGATCTTATTGGAAAGAAAGTTTTAGGACGAGTTCCAGAGACGCATGAGCAACCAAATATCCTGCAGGATTATGCAAACACTTCGTCAGCGGGTTCGATAATAGCCTTTTCTTTATATAGTGAGGACATGAAAAACGGCGAAATTGGAGTTTTATGTTCTTTTGGAGCCGGATATTCGGTTGGAAGTGTAATTCTCAGGAAAATAAGTTAGGTTTTCAAAATCTCTACAAATTAAAAAGTTAGTTTTAAATATTGATTTAGTGACGTTTATAAACATCGAATATGGCTTCGCGTCCAGTTTGAGGGGTGGTTATAAAGATAAATTGACATTCATCCATCAAAACATTTTATTCCATAGCCTCAAAATCGGTGGCGTCGTATTATCTATATCCTTCAGCAATTATTTTGATTAACTTTGGAAATCCGATGAAAGATTCATATCTCAATTTTACCAATGGTGGATTTGGTGCTCGTCTAACCAACATGTTGGGCATGCCTCGCCCAGAATTTTTGGAGCGCTATGAGCCAGAAAAACCAGTCATTAACGGCTCTGTGTTGCTTGGTAGTGGCGGCGATCCGGCGTTATTAGAGACATTGGCAACGCTTTTTCAGTCAATGAAAACACAAACCCTGTTTCATGCCCAAACTCCCCAGTGGCTTAAAATAGCGAATGATGCTGGGCTGATCACCGGACGGTGGGAGGCCAAAGGGAAGCAAAGTGAAAAGGTTAAGGCATTGGTGTTCGATGCCACAGGTATTGGTGACAGCTCCGAATCAGCGGTTCTGCATCGCTTTTTCCATGATAGTGCCCGATCTATTTTAACCTGCGGTCGGATAATTGTTCTCGGGAGACCACCTGAGCAATGTCAGGACGCGCGCAAAGCCACGGTGCAGCGAGGATTGGAGGGCCTGATGCGCTCTTTGGGCAAGGAAATTAAGCGCGGCGTCGCCGCTCAGTTGGTGTATGTCGCTGAGGGTGCAGAAAATCATATTGAATCCACCTTGCGATTTTTGCTCTCACCACGCTCGGCTTACGTTTCAGGCCAAGTAATTCATATTGGGGGAGCCAAAAAAGCAGCCAGGAACCCTGCCGATTGGTCAGTGCCTCTAAAGGGTAAAAAGATTTTGGTCACTGGTGCTGCAAGAGGCATCGGTGCCGCCATTGCTGAAGTCATGGCGCGGGATGGTGCCAAGGTAGTCTGTTTAGATATTCCCCAAGCTCAGGTCGATATTGAAAAGGTTGCGGCAAAACTTGATGGCTCGGCCCTCGCCTTGGATCTAACCCACTCTGCCGCTCCCGATACTTTGGTCACCGAAGCACAGGCAGACGGAGGTTGGGATGTGGTGGTGCATAATGCCGGAATCACTCGCGACAAGACACTAGCTAACATGAGAGCTGAAATATGGAATTCTGTGGTGAACGTCAATTTGTCGACACAAGAGCATATTAATGATGCCTTACTCGAATCTGGGGCGCTCAATAAAAGTGGCCGTATTGTTTGTGTTTCTTCCATCTCCGGCATTGCCGGTAACTTAGGTCAAGCTAACTATGCCTTTTCTAAAGCTGGCGTGATCGGCATGGTCCAGAGTTTAGCGCCCTCACTTGCGCAGCAGGACATAACAATCAACGCTGTGGCACCGGGTTTTATCGAAACACAAATGACCGCTGCCATACCTTTCGGCGTCCGCGAAGCCGGGCGTCGCTTAAACTCAATGCATCAAGGAGGTCAGCCCGAGGATGTAGCAGAAGCGGTCGCTTGGTTTGCCAATCCGGCTTCTGGCGGAGTAACAGGCAACATAGTCCGTGTCTGCGGGCAGAGCTTGTTGGGAGCGTGAAATATGAAAACAATAGAGATCACCCATAGCACTAAGCTCGGAGCGATTCTGCGCCTATTGCGCTCACGAAAAAAACAGGTTTCAGTCGAGGTCCCTCCAGAGATTTGCTATGTGGCATCCAACGTAGTTCTTGACGATGGACATCTTAATAAGTATCGCGCAGTTTGTGGGTTCAAAGAGTCGCATGGCGTGCCTTTTATCTATCCGCAGATTTTGACCTTTAGTCTAATGATGGAATTTTTGGGTTCCCAATATTGTCCATGGTCGGCTATTGGGATGGTGCATCTTGCCAACCGGATTGAACAGCACAAACCTTTGAATGTTGGCGATGACTTGAGAGTGGAATTGAGGATGGGGGACTTGATTAGCCATGAGAAAGGACAGATGTTCAATCTAGAATTCCAGATATTACGTGATAATGAACTTGTTTGGCAGGCGATTCAAAGCACGCTTTGCCGCGGGATAAGTCAGCCTGTCGGCGAGAATTATAAAAGAATATTAGCCCCCGAGTTTGTCTTGTCACGCCAGGCTGTTTTTTCCGCCCCGAGAAATATCGGCAGGCGCTATGGAAAAGTATCTGGGGATGTTAATCCTATCCATCTAAGCGCTTTAACAGCGAAAGCCTTCGGTTTTAAACGTGCCATCGCCCACGGTATGTGGAGCAAAGCACGGGCATTAAGTGCTTTGCTACCAGAAGAGCAAATTGACCAGGCAACTGCTGTGGTTGAATTTAAACGTCCAATTTATCTGCCTGGGGTTGCAAGTCTTTGGAGCTGTCGCAGCGATCGAAGTGCGAAATTCGAGTTGCGGGACAGCAAAGGTGAAGAGCCACATTTCCGTGGAGAACTCAGTTACTCGTAAAAAAGGTCATAAACATGATAGAAATCCGACGTGTAGCGGTTATCGGCGGCAATCGAATACCGTTTGCTCGTTCTAATACCGTTTACAGTAAAGCTTCTAACCATGAGATGTTGACTGCCACCCTGCAGGGTTTGGTGGATCGTTTCAGTTTGCATAATGAATTGATTGGTGAAGTTGCGGGCGGTGCTATAATGAAGCACTCAAAAGATTTTAATTTGGTTAGGGAAAGTACTTTGTCAACAACCCTAGCACCGGAGACGCCGGCATTTGATCTTCAACAAGCTTGTGGAACCGGCCTTGAAGCCTGTATTTTGATAGCCAATAAAATTGCACTGGGTCAGATAGAAAGCGGAATTGCGTGTGGTGTTGATACAACGTCAGATGCACCCATCGCGATCAATGAAAAAATGCGACGCATTTTACTTGAGGTCAATGGCGCAAAGAGCACCGGCCAAAGATTGTCGATCTTGTCAAAATTGAGACCCTCTATGCTGTTCAAACCAGTCTTGCCTCGGAACGGCGAGCCGCGCACTGGCCTGTCCATGGGAGAGCACGCTGAGCTGATGGCTCGGGAGTGGCAGATTTCTCGGGAAAAACAAGATCAGTTTGCCTTATCCAGCCACCAGAAACTTGTTCGAGCCTATGACCAAGGGTTGTTTAATGACTTGATGACTGCTTTCAACGGTTGCAATCGAGACAATAATCTTCGCGATGACTTGAGCATAGAAAAACTCCGTAATCTCAGGCCATGCTTTGATAAAAAGGTGGCGCCAAATCAAGGTACGTTGACTCCTGGAAATTCAACCACTCTAACCGATGGCGCTTCATCGGTGCTGCTCGCCAGTGAAGACTGGGCGCAGGGGAAAAATTTTCCGATACTTGCTTATCTAACCTACAGTGAAGTTGCCGCGGTGGACTTCTACGATAAAAAAGAAGGACTTCTGATGGCACCAGCATATGCTGTACCTCGAATGCTGGACCGCGCTGGATTGACATTGCAAGATTTCGATTATTACGAAATTCATGAAGCTTTTGCGGCGCAAGTGTTGTGCACTCTTAGAGCTTGGGAAGACGAAAGTTTTTGCAAAGATCGGCTGGGACTGAAACAGCCACTGGGAAAAATTGATCGGTCAAAGCTTAACGTCAATGGCAGTTCTCTTGCCACAGGTCACCCCTTCGCCGCAACTGGCGCTCGTATAGTCGCAACATTGGCAAAGGTTCTTGCCCAGAAAGGTTCGGGCCGTGGGCTCATTTCCATTTGCGCTGCTGGTGGTCAGGGTGTTGTAGCTATAATTGAAAGGTAACTTTCCACCAACACAATCTGCTTTTTAGGGGGAAGTTTAATCTGCATTTTTAGAGGGCATTTTAACACTTGGACGTTTATTTTAAGAAACATTCCTTTGTCCATCCTCCCAAAAAGGTGCTCTTAGTTCTCGTCGAAGAATTTTTCCTGATGGGTTTCTCGGCATCGCGGAAATAAAGTTTATCGAAGAGGGACACTTGTAGGAGGCTATTAAATTCTTTGTTGCGGCAATAATGTCTGATTCACGCACCTTTGAATCTTTTTTAAGGACAACGAAGCCCTTTACAGTCTCTCCCCACTTGTCATCTGGCACTCCAACTGCTGCTGCGTCAATGACATCAGGGTGATGCATTAATGCATTCTCTACTTCAGCCGGATAAATATTTTCGCCCCCAGAGATAATCATGTCTTTCACACGATCATATATGAATAGGAAACCATCCTCATCAAAGTACCCTGCATCTCCGCTATGAAACATCCATCAATTATTGATTCCTTATTTGCTTCATCCCTGTTCCAATAGCCCTTCATAACAACTGAAGATTTTATCGCTATTTCACCCACCTCACCCGGAGAAACCTCGGCACCCTTCTGGTCGACGATTTTAATATCGACGCCACTATACTTTTTGCCACAAGACCTGAGTTTGCCAGATGAGGGATCATGACATTCTGGTGCGAGCGTTGTTCCAATACCTGAGGTCTCAGTTAGGCCATATACTTGCCAAAACTCACATCCCATTACTTCAACTGCTCTGAGAAGGGTATCTTCAGAAATAGGTGAGGCGCCATAAACAATTTGTCGTAACGACGAGAAATCAGTTTTGGCTGCATCAGGATGATTCAAAATGAATTGGATTAATGCAGGAACCATGAAGGCCGTTTCTATTTTTTCAGTTTGAATCAAATGTAAAATTTTCTCTGGGTTTGGTTCCGGAATAACAATATTTTTACAGCCAAAAACTACTCCCATTAGCACAATATTTGACCCTGCAATATGAAACAGTGGTGAGAGGATAAAGTTAACTGATTTTTCATGCCAATCCTTTCCCCACGTCTCCTCAACCATCGGTATAGCGCGATTGATATTTTTGTTGGTTAGCCGGACTCCTTTAGGGAGACCAGTTGTGCCAGAGGTATAAAGTTGAATGACGTCGTCATCGCCATAACCATCTAGCCCTGGTTCTGAGTCATCAAACGAGTTTTTCCAAGCATCATAACTTTGCCAATCATCGTGCTTGAAATCTATGGCAATGATCTGTTTTACGTGATTAAACTGATGCTTTATCTGATCGACTAATGGATAGAACTCTTTGCCAACAAATAGGATTTCACTTCTCGAGTCGTTAACAATAAAGACAACCTCAGCCCCGGCTAACCTCCAATTCAAGCCCACGAGTGCCGTTCTTGATTTCAGATTCCCAAAAAGAATCTCTGCATACACAACAGAGTTTTTTGCTAATACAGCGATTCGTGAGTTGGGTAAACAACCGCTCTTAATGAACCCATTAGCCACTTGATTTGCTTTCAGGTCATATTCTCCATATGTCATTTCATGGTCATTAAATTTAAAAGCAACATCATCTGATGACTGCTTAACACGCCACTGGAATATTTCTAGCAAAGTTTCTTTTTCTGGAATTCTGTTCATACGAAGTTAAAGAGATTTGATTGTAGTTATTCTACCCTAGTGTGATTTGCAGATAGTCTCAAGTAGCATGTTCTTACAAATGCATTATTGGCGTGGAAAAAAGCCAATTTAAAATATCAAATGTACAATTCGAAGTTGCAAAGCGTCGTTAAATGGAAGGAACTTATCGCTTCAACTTTGGGGGCAATGATAGGTTGCAGTAGACGATTGTGATTAGGTTTAATAACTGTATTGATGCATAAGGTATCTGGCCAAAGAGATTGTTATGACGGATTTAACGATTGGAGATGTTTACGCTGTCGGAGTGCCAATTGTTTTGGTGATTATCCTTACAGAAGTTCTCATTACCAACTGGCAAAGCCAATCACATTACAAACGAGAAGATACGCTATGCACTGCTGGCTTGTTGGTTGGTAACATAGCTATAGGCTTATCTATCAAAGGAGTCACTTTAGCTTTGCATTTTTATTTGTATCAATTCAGAGGCATCAATTTAGACGCAATTATGCCGGTTTGGGCTATTTGGTTGTTAACATTCGTGCTGATTGATTTAGTATTCTACTTTTATCACCGAATGTCACATCGTGTCAGGTTCCTTTGGGCTATCCACATGAGCCATCATTCAAGTGAAGAGATGAATTTCTTCGTCTCCTTTCGGCAGGCGTGGTTTGGACCAGTTTCAAAAATTCCATTTTTTATGTGTTTACCTTTGCTTGGCTTCGACCCAACCATAATTGCTATTGCCGGTGTCATAAGCACCCTTTGGGGTGTAGTGGGCCATACCCAGATTATCGGTAAACTGGGGCCATTAGAATTGATATTTAATACGCCCTCACATCATCGGGTGCATCATGGATCTAATGACCAATATATAGATAAAAACTATGGCAACTTGCTGATAATTTGGGATCGTCTTTTTGGTACTTTTGAGCCGGAGAAAGAACCGGTGAAGTATGGTTTGGTGAATAATGTGCAGACGTTTGATCCCGTAAAAATCACCTTCATGGGATGGAAATCCATGCTTGACGATATTAAAAACTGCAGCGGGCTTGGAGAAGTCTTGGGTAAGGTATTTGGACCTCCAAATACACGTTCCCGAGGTGAGGGTTTTTAGCTAGTGCAGGGGACTCCTTTTCAGAAAAAAGTGTGGAACGAGTTGGTAAAAATTCCTTTTGGAGCCACCAGGTCGTATACAGAAATTGCTATTGCAATAGGACACCCTAATTCAGCAAGGGCAGTTGCAAACGCATGTGGTAAAAACCCTTGCCCAATTAAGATACCTTGTCATAGAGTTATTAGATCTGATGGTTCCTTGGGTGGTTATAGCGCAGAGGGAGGTATAAATGCCAAAGAGAAGTTGCTGCAGCTTGAGAACGTTGGAAATCTTGAAAAGATTTAGTTTAATATCGGCGTTTTTTCTTTAACAAAGGATTCCATCAATGAAGGAGGCAGGTTAGTGCAAATTTCGAGAAAAGATCCAGTGGCCGCTATACTATCGCTTGTTTTCCTACTTATCCCTTTGCTTGGGCTAGCTGAAACCAACGAGATGGACAGAACAGTCATGGGTTTATGGGAAACCGACGACTGTTTAGAAGTCAGTGAGCATGCAGGGGTAATGTTATATTTGTCGGGGGAATTGTTAAAAAAGGCAGACGCAGAAAGGAAGGTTGGTAATACAGAGGCGTCTGATGAGCTAAACAAAGGAGCGATATTTTTTTCGCAACTTTCGGCAAATTCAGCTAAAACTTTTGAAGTCTTTTGCAAGAGATAGAGTAACTCGTTGGAGATCTTTTTATGCGAATAATAGTTTTGGGTCTGGCAATAGCCTTTTTGGTATCGATGGTCGCCTGCACATCCACTCGGTATTCAAACACCGATGGCATGACTAACGATAAATCTCTGGGCGATCTTTTGAGATGGGGTTTCGGTAGGGAAAAGCCAGAGCCCGTGCAGATAGATTTGTCAACTGACTACAAAAGTTACAACTTGGCTTCCCCTGAGCCATACCTGATATGGATAGGGCATGCCACATTTTTACTTAATACCGGCGACACTAGGATCCTTTTTGACCCTGTTTTCTCCGATCGGGCATCACCCTTCAGCATGGTTGGTCCCAAACGAATAATTCCTCCGGCCATTGACATTTCTGAGCTGCCGAATGTGCATTTAGTCCTGATTAGTCATAATCACTATGATCATCTCGATCAGCGATCTTTGATTGAGTTAAAGAAAAATAATCCTGAGGCTAAGTTCTTGGTGCCTCAGGGCGATAAAGCACTTTTGACCGGTATGGGAATTGAGAATGTTTTTGAGTTCAATTGGTGGGAAAGCATAGCGGTAAGAAATTTGGAGTTAACATTTACTCCGGCGCAGCACTGGTCCTCTAGAGGCCTATTTGATAGAAATCACAGTTTATGGGGGAGCTGGTTTGTGCGAGATGCGAATCATTCATTTTTTCATGCTGGCGATACCGGTTACTCGAGAGACTTTGTTGAGATTCGAGAAAAGCTGGGTGATGTGGATTATGCAATGATTCCCATAGGTGCTTATGACCCTCGGTGGTTTATGAGTTACCAACATGTCAATCCAGAAGAGGCTGTCACCATTGCCAAAGATATCGGCGCTGACGTTTCTTTCGGCATGCACTGGGGCACATTTATTCTCACCGACGAGCCAGTCATGGAACCGAAACAACGGTTGGAAAGGGCGGCCTATGCGGAAGGTGTAGACTT
>CAJWMT010000033.1:0-24313 GCA_913044275.1 uncultured Cellvibrionales bacterium | reverse complement strand
GCAGCGGGCATAATCCTTTCAGGATCATGGTATGCGTCAAGCACTAGTTACAGACCAGCATCGGCTATCGCCCGTTTTGAACGCGCTCGACTTGGACCTCGAAACCCCAGCAAGCTCCTCCATTACCTGAGTTTTGGCAATTTTAATCGCTCGTTTAAACCTTATGAATCAGAAGCTGACTGGCTATCTCGCGACAAGTGCAAGGTCTTAGATTATGTAGCTGACCCCCTTTGCGGATTCCCGCTAACCACCCAATCATGGGTCGATTTCCTCGATGGACTCATACAAATATTTAAAAAAACATCTCTTTACAAAATCGACCCAAAATTTCCATTTTATCTAATATCGGGAGACGAAGATCCGGTCGGTGGCAAAGGGAATAAGGTTAAAGATCTTTTCTGCAAATTATCAGAATCTGGTATTGAAGACGTAAAGATGACTCTTTACATTGGATCTCGGCATGAAGTCTTTAATGAAACAAATCGACGAGAGGTTTGCTTTGACATCCAGAGATGGATGGACAGGATTCTATACCGGTAAAAAAGTGTTATTAATTTTAATCCATCCAATTATGACGAGCTGCTGATAAGATCACGAACTGTCGAGCAAAACAATTCATGTGCTGATTGGAGACCGAGGTCGACGTTGAAATACACTGCGGAGCGAAGGCCTATGATTAGAGCATAAACAACTTCAGCCAATTCGGACGACCGGTCTGCAGACAGCAGGTTCCCCGATTCAGAGATCTCAGTCAGAAAACTGCCAAGTTGCTCTTTGAACTTGGCGTCAAATGAAACTTTGATGTCCAAAAGCGCGGCGTCGTTTACCGCCACACCGAAGCATTCAAGCATGAAACCAATTTCTTGCTTAGTATTGGCTTCGTTATTAAACCAGAAATCGGCCAGAAGCGTTAACTGTGTTTCGATCGGTTCCTTTAAAATATGCTCCATCTTTTCCAAAAACATAACGGAGACATCGGCAAAATATTGCTCCAACATCGCTTCTTTGCCTTTAAAATAATAGAGTAGATGGCTGGCAGACATATTTGATGCGGCAGCAATATCAGCAAGAGTTGTCTTGACATAACCTTTCCTTAAGATGCAATCATGAAGCGCACGGAAAATAATCCTTTTTCGATCAGCGCTCTTAGAGGCCGGCTTAGCTGGGGATAGACCGCTGACAACTCTCAAACGACTTGGAATTACAGAAGGAAGTGACGACATTCGATAACTGATACAATTTAACTAACAGGCGTTAAGTCTATCATCCTGCTCTCCTAACGAACAGCATGATTTTGATATCGTACGCAAATCTAATATTAAAACATGATCAATACAATTAATAATCGAAAAGGTATTGAACAAAATTCAAAATTAAAATAGAGTGAAACGAGATTGTTGAACTCTCGGAGATCCAACAAAAAATGACCGATAGCAACGAGATCACTGTCCAAGACAAGCTTGCAATTAGTGAACTATTAGCCCGCGCCGCATATGGTTACGACCATCCTGATATTAATATATTAGAGGAATGTTTCAATGAGAATGCGGTTTTTAGTCTACGAATTGCGGCGGATGGCTTGATTGGCCCTTTCCAACCGCGATCTGCAATTATGCAATTGATGATTGACTCAATGGAGCAGCAAACGGATAAGCGCCGGCATGTTATATCAAACATTTTCTTTAAGGCGTCCGAAGATTCTCTCATTGCCTCTGGAGAAGCGGTAAATGTTATATCAAATCTGACTCTCCTTGCGACCGAGAACGATCAAATAGAAACAGTCTCTGCAGGGGTCTACACGGATACCGTCGCTCGCGTTGATGGTAAATGGGAAATCGTAAAACGGCATTTGGATCTCGATAAGGCCTACTAAAATTGAATATAGGACATATTCCACTCAAATCGGCACTTCGGTCCGCCGAAAGCGAAGCTCTAATAGATATTCCCAATCAACGTCGGATGACGTTTGGCGAATTAGAAGAACGCGTTTGCCGATTAGCAAATGGGCTGACAACCACCCTTAAAGCCAAAAAAGGGGACCGAGTTGCGGTTCTTTCCAAAAATTGCATCGAGTATATGGAAATATTTTTTGCATGCGCTAGAGTTGGTCTCATCGTCCAGCCGCTAAACTGGAGGCTCGGAGAGCAAGAACTCAAGCAAATCATTGAAGATGCTACGCCATCTGTACTCATCTCCTCAGGGGAATATGACATGGCATCGGAACGTCTAATGGCTAATGTTGAAATTAACAGTCACCTCGCATTTGACCAAAAGTTAGAAAGTTCATATGAACTGCTGTTGCGTGATTCAAGCCCTATCGAACCAGAGGCCTCAAAGCATGTTGGGGATCAAGATCCGGTAATGATTTTGTATACTGGAGGAACAACTGGAAGGTCCAAAGGAGCTCTCCATAGTCACAAATCAGTTTACATGGGTATGCTGAATCAAACGGTGGCTGAGCGTGTGGTCCCTACTGACGTCTACATGCTTACGGGTCAGATGTTTCACATTCCCATAGTATTAGCTATTAATTATATGTCACACGGATGCCCAGTGGTGTTAATTAATTTCGAGGCAAAACTCGCGTTAGAAGTAATTGAAAGAGAAAAAGTCAGCGCCTTCCTTGGAATAACAACTATGCTGAACTGGATGATGGCAGTGGACGATTTCGATCGATATGATCTTAGCAGCCTTCGCAATATCCAATATGGGGGCGGCCCAATGCCCCCCAAGGTGGTAAAGGCAGCACTAAAATCATTTCCATGCACGCTTATTCAGGGTTACGGGCAGACCGAAGGAACAACAATGAGCTTCCTCTCTCAGGAGGATCATATCAAATGCATTGCAGGAAAAAACCCTGAAAGATTAGCCTCTTGCGGCCGTGAGGGATATGTAACCTCGATTAAAATCGTTGACCAAGAAGGCAATCCGCTACCAAAAGATGGTGAGTCAATTGGAGAAATAGTTGTTAAGTCTGAAGCAAACATGTTGGGCTACTGGCAACAACCAGAGCTAACATCTGAGACCATTAGAGATGGTTGGATGTGGACGGGGGACTTGGCCGTCTGGGATCAAGCAGGATATATCTACATCGTAGACAGAGCTAAAGATATGATTATATCGGGGGGAGAAAACATATACAGTGCTCAAGTCGAGGCAGCCATCCATCAGCATCCAGCAGTACTGGAATCTGCAGTAATCGGCATTCCGAGTGACAAATGGGGAGAATCTGTGCATGCCGTAGTTGTATTAAAACCCGGTAAATCTGCTTCTGAAAAGGAAATTATTACTACCGCTAAAGACTATCTAGCCAGTTATCAGAAACCACAGTCAGTCGAATTTGTAGATAGTTTGCCCAAAGCTCCCACTGGAAAAATTTTAAAGCGCGACCTAAGAAACCCGTATTGGCAGCAAAAGGGAACGACATGAGCATGCTTCTGACTCAAGAAATTTTGAGCTTCGTTGGTAAAAAAAGTAAACCCAAGAGAGAGCTAGTGACCAGACGAGATATACGCAAGTATGCTGTAGCAACAGGGAATCGACAGGAAAAATATCTGCGCGGGGATGTCGCACCCCCAATGTTTCATGTGCCCCTATTTTGGGAAGTCGTCCCAATTGAAGAACTAGAACCAGACGGAGTATTTATTGATAAACTCTTACCCGAGTTTCCTCTTAAGCGACAGATGGCAGGCGGGCTTAAGATTGATTACATAAAGGACTTGTCTCCGGGCGACTGGCTTACAGCAACTCGAACTTTGAGCGCGATTTACGAGAAGGAAGGACGATCTGGCCCACTCATATTTTATGAAGTTGTCACGGATATCAAAAACGACGTAAGTGAACTAGTTATTAGAGAAAAAATCACGCGTATTCTCAGGTAAATTAATAAATGGATAGCTCGAGTAAAACAGTCAGCATTAAAAATTTAAGTATTGGCTACGAACTACCGAGGCGAGATTTTTGCCCGGATAGCAGACAGCTTTTTCTCTACAATGCCTCTCTTTGGAATGCACACAAAATTCATTTTGATTATCCTTATGCTAAAGAGGTGGAAGGTTACCCTGGACTTGTGCTCGCAGGACCTCTATTGGGCGACTGGATGCATCAATGCTTGGAAGAGTGGGTCGGTGCTAAAGGACGTATAAAGTCGATTGACTATTCTAATCGGATAGCCTCCTATATAGGGGAAACCCTTAATTCTGGTGGCTCCGTAAAAGAAATCGACCTAGGAAAAAGGGAGGCCATCGTTAACGTGTTTATTAAGAATGAAAAAAATGAAGTCGTTTCACCCGGTACTGCTATTTTGGAGTTCTTCCAATGAATAGAATCAATCGGCAGGTACATTTGTGAACTCAATTAGGGGTAAAACCGCAATCGTAGGGGCCGCCGATTCAGAAATCGGTTTGGTGCCCGACATGACCGCCACTGAGCTATGCATTCAAGCCTCAATGCGAGCAATAGACGACGCTGGTCTTCAGAAAAACCAAATCGATGGACTGATAACCTGTAACTCAATGGCGCAGCCAATCATGTATCATGCCGAAGCCATCGCCGAATACCTGCAGATCTTTCCCCGTTATTGTATTTCTGTCGGCACCGGAGGAAGTACCACTTTTTCAATTGTACACCATGCTGCTTCTGCGATAGCGACGGGCATGGCCGACACCATTCTGATTACTATGGCTGACTCGCTTCGCAGTGGATTGACGCGCGAACAAGCCATGCTAATACAATCTGCATCAGGTCATCCTGAATTTGAACAACCTTATGGACCAACAGTCCCTGCATATTATGCGCTGATTGGGCAAGCCCATGCCGCAAAATATGGCACGACACCTGAACAATTTGCCAGTGTTGCAGTGACATGCCGCCGGCATGCATCCCTGAACCCTGAAGCACAAATGCGAGAACCAATCTCTGTGGAAGATGTTATAAATTCCCGGATGATAGCCGATCCGCTTCATCTGCTTGACTGTTCGCTTGTATCAGATGGTGGCTCAGCGATAATCATGACCTCTGCAGAACGCGCTGAGGACTTTCCTCACCGTCCGGTTTATATACTTGGGGTTGGTGAGGGACATGGTCATGAACACATTAGCCAAGCAAAAGACCTCACAACCTCCTCAGCAGTCGAGTCAGGCAAACGTGCCTATGAGATGTCAGGCCTAACTGCTAAAGATATCGATTTTGCTCAACTCTATGACTGTTTCACGCCCACAGTCATTGTTGAACTCGAGGATCTGGGTTTTTGCCCCAAAGGTGAGGGGGGAGCTTTTGCAGCTTCAGGAGAAATCGGACTTGGAGGAAGCCTCCCTGTCAATACTCATGGGGGTATGCTATCCCACTGTCATTCCGGCAATCCCGGCTCTATGTTTGCCCTTACTGAGACAGTAAATCAGTTACGCAACTCCTTGCCCAAAAACAGACAAATCGATAATCCGGAAGTCGCCTTGGTCCATGCAACCGGAGGCATTATGTCCAGCCACACAAGTCTGATCGTAGGTGTTGAGGTAAACTAGATGGATAAGATACAACCGTCAGCCAGTCATCTCAGCCAAACATATTGGGAAGCTTGCAAGCAAGGTTTACTCAGATTGCAATATTGTCCTAACTGTAGACAATATCAATTCTACCCTAGAATAATTTGCAATAATTGCGCTCAGAGTGAGTTAGAGTGGAAAGACGTCAGCGGCAAAGGAACCATTGCAAGCTTTACCATCGTTGCACGACCGATCTCAAAAGCTTATGAGAGTCCTTATATCATCGCGCTCGTGGATTTAGATGAAGGGCCAAGGATGATGAGTTCCATAGTTGATATTGGAGATAAAAACGTTATGATTGGAGCAAAAGTGAGCGTCACTTTTGAGCAATGGTCTGAAAAAGTTACAATGCCCGTTTTTCGAATTATTTGACTGTGGAATCCCAAATGAGCCGAATGAAAAACAAACGAACAAAAGTTATCAACCCAAACGCACCTAACGACTCACATGAAGCGAAGCAGCCTACCATTGACCTTGGTGTTAAATGTTATGATAAGGGCAGCTATTTCGGTCAAAAAAGCATGCAGACTGAATGGCATAAGATTTGGTCTCGAAGTTGGCTGCTGGCGGGAGTCGTATCAGACCTTCGTGACGTTGGTGATTATTTTCTTTTCGAGATTCTCGATGAATCCATTATTGTTACGCTGACTAAAGAGGGTATTAAGGCTTTCTACAATGTCTGCAGTCATAGAGGTGCGATGCTTGTCGACGAACCGCGTGGGAATCAAAAGGTCTTTGTCTGCCCTTTCCATAACTGGACTTTCAGAAACACGGGTGACTTGATTAGAATCACCGATGAGGACACCTTTGACCCGCGGATCGTCGGACATAGACCGGGGCTGGTTGGGGTAGAATGCGAAATATATGCGGGTATTATTTTTATCAATCTTCAAGACAATCCGTCTCCCCTTAAAGAAGAAATAGGTTTGCCGGAAGGATACCTCGATACCTATCGTATCGACAAAATGAACGTTGTAAGACATGTCGTGAGCGAATGGGGATCAAACTGGAAAGTTGGTGTAGAAGCTTTTTATGAAAGCTATCATTTGCATGCAGTTCATCCTGAGACCAAAGGAGTCATGGGAGATCTTAATGTGCAGTACGATTTATATCCATTCGGTGCTAGCCGAATGATCGTTCCCTTGGGGCAACCGAGCCCTCGAGTTCATGATCAAAAAACGGTGAGTGAAGGTCTGCAGTTCATGCTCAGTGAAGCTGGTATAGACCCAAGCACATTTAATGGTGATGCCGCTGATGTCCGGGGTGCGATCCAAAAAGCAAAACGCCAATATGCAGAGGCAAAAGGCCTAGATTACTCAGGATTCGTAGATGGTCAACTCTCCGATAGCTGGGCCACAGGCATCTTTCCAAATGTACAAATAGGCTGTCATCCAGAGGGAGTCTTTATTATGCGGTTTGTGCCACACCCTTTCGAGCCAGAGCGCTTTTACTATGACACCATGACGATGTTTTTGCCGAGTGACGATGCCGCAAATGCGCCACTCTGGATGGGCCTGCCTGAAGGAACTGACATTAGCGGCCGACTCCGACCTCCTACAGAATATTATGATATCGATCAAGACCCTAACCTAGGACTGGTTCTAAGTCAGGATGCTGCATTCCTTCCTAAGGTTCAACGCGGGATGAGATCCAAAGGGTTTGTTGGACAGTTATGGGGCGAGCAAGAGCAACGCCTCAGACATTTTCATGTGGAATTGAACCGCAGACTTCAAATCGCATAAAACTCTAGAACTAACTACTTGCTAGTCATAAGCAAGAACGACTTTCAGCTAGGGCAATCTGTACCCTATTGATCGGTTAGTCGATCAATATCTTTTTTCTGGGCCAACTATTGCAGTCAGCATCTGTTCATGAAATTCCTCAAAAAGTTCTTGGAACGGAGACGTTATAAGAAAATGAAAGGGGAAATATAACGCTCCAGCCAGACATAGCAACTGAAAGTCAATAATGGCGTCCAACCCATCCCACACCTGCATATATCCAGCGTAACCATTAACCAGACAAAGAATTGCGGCTAACAATCCAAAATAAAGCTCGTGACGAGTATGAAATAAATGGCCTAGCATATGAGGAAATACCAAAAAAACCGCGGCCACAGGATAAAGTATTATTAGAAAGATCGTTTTAACAGCACCCATAAAACAATAATCTCCTGATTTGAGCTAGTTAAACTATCGACAGTATTTGCCCAAAGATTAATAATAAGTAGCCACTGCTATATTTGATAACGACGCTTGCTTCTCCCATCAATCAACCAACTGATACAAACTCAGCCATCCTCAGCCAATTCGATATCAATCATTGCTGGGGTTTCATAACTAACCTGTCCCAAAACACCTGCCCGAAGTTCATTGATAAAGATAGTGGCTGCACGCTCCAAATCAATTTTTCCTCCCAAACGCATGCAACCCCTCTGGTATCCTATAATCTCAAGCAGCTCCAATTCTGATACTGGCAGGGAATCCTGTTTGAACCTGTTTCTTAGGACGGTAGGATATTCTCGCATCATATAATCCAAAGCGAAAAACGCCACCTCCTCATAGCTCATGGCGGTATTCTTAATTGCTCCGGTGGTGGCAAGCCGGTAGCTGCTAAAAACATTTTCCACTTTTGGCCATAGAATTCCGGGCGTATCCAAAAGCATGATCCCATTCCGTAAATTAATCCGCTGCTGACCTTTGGTTATTGCAGGTTCATCTCCTGTATTGGCAACATGGCGCCCAGCCAAGTTATTTATCAAAGTAGATTTGCCTACGTTGGGTATGCCTGAAACCATTATCAAACTGTTCGATCCCTCTTTTTTTGGCGCCAATTTCTGACATAGTTTTACCACTTGCTCTCCTGCAACCTCAGACTTCAAGTTCACAACCAAAGTCTTTGTATGCTCACCTTGCTCGAATCGCTTCCGCCACATATCGGTGATTTTGTCATCAGCGAGATCTGATTTTGCCATCAACTTGATAACCGGTTTATCAGCGCTAATAGACCTAATCACTGGGTTCGAGCTGCTGAAGGGTATGCGAGAGTCCAATATTTCAATAACTGCGTCCACGCGCGGCAACACCTTAATCATTTCCTTCGTGGCCTTATGCATATGGCCCGGGTACCATTGAATTGCCATCACCGCCTCATGAATCAACTGCTGTATTATTTTATTAGTGACAAGCCATTCTAGAAACAAAAAACTGCACTGTATTATGCATCCCCTATCATTATTGAGTCTGAGGTTTCACCCATGTATAGAGAATGAAAGTGCAGTCGCTTACTAAATGAAAATTCTGACCGAGACAAAACCAATAAAGCAGAGGCTTTAATTTAACAACTAAACGTATCGATGGCCTTTAACAAGATGGCAATCTGCGCCTAAACTAGCGGATTTGCCCCGCTCATATAAACATAGACCTCTTGAAACTTATCGTCTCGCACACGCCAAAAGTTAGTGTTATGTAATAGGGTAGTATTGCCCTCGCTATCTTCCAATTCAGCCGTAAAACAAGCGCTGATTCGTCCATTTTTGGCGTCTACTGTAGTCGTGAAATCTCTATGAATAATGGTTTCGAAACTGTCCATGAAGTCCACGAACATACGGCGTATATTTTCCTTTCCGGAATGAACTGCGAAGGCCGTTTGGACGGTCAATGTAGCGTTATCATGAAAGCAACCCAACACAGCATCGAGGTTCTTAGCATCCACGCTAGAAAAATACTTATTCAGCGCCAGATCAATTAGTTCTTCTCCGGAGAGCGAGCATTGATATTGCATATATGTGACCTCCTACCTTTTCAGTTCTTCTTGTCTTCTCAACGAAGTAGATTATCCCCGCTCATGTAAACGAATACTTCCGAGAATTTCCCGTCTCGCAAATAGAAACGGTTACAATTTTCATAGCGAAGTTCCTCTCCTCCATCAGGCGTTATCAATACCGTGAACTGAGAGCAAATAGATTGGGTTTCCGAATCGGCAGTGTGCACAAAGTTACCATGCCAAATATGAGAAAAGGAATTGAACAACCCTTGAAACATAGTTTTGATGCCCTGATCTCTCCCATCATGACGAGTCATTGTGGTTACTTCGGTAAGAGTCGCATCGGAATGAAAACAATCCAAAACACCCTCTAAATCATAGTTGTCGACGGCATGGAAGTAACGTTTTGTAACAATGTCGATATAGTATTCATAGGGTAAGGTACTCATAGTTCCTCCGAGATTGCGGTATCAAATTAGTCAGGAACTCTTGACAAAATAAATTGATCATTTGGTTGCTGAGGCGCTGGGAATGCTGTTTTACTATGAGTTAGTCCCGTTTCCAAAAAGATTTCACAAAGTTTGTAACTCATTAATCCGGGATTGATTACTGGAACGGGCAACGCCTGTTGCAAAAATCCGTGCGACTGATGCATCGTCGTAGAGCCGAGAACAATGACATCTGCCCCGTCCTCATGAATAGCTCTGAGCGATTCTTTTTCAAGCTTCTCAAAGATAACCTCCTCTTTGCCAGCAAGCAGTTCTTCGAGATCTGGTCTCGTATTAATTGAACGCAACGATGCGCAACGAGACTCTAATTTGTACTCAGTAAGGACTTTTCTGTAAAGGTGAAACCACTCATCCCACATCGTTATGACGCTAAATTTGTGCCCAAGCATGCAGGCAATGTGGAACGCCGCCTGACCAGGCCCAAGAACCGGAATATTCAACCGCGACCTCAAAGCGTACATTCCCGAATCGCTGACGGTATCGATGCAAACCGCATCATAACCCTCTTCTTCGGCCTTGATTCCAGATTCAAAAACGCTCATATCCATGAGCATCGTGTCATAATAACTGTCCCCCAACGCGGCTCCCCAAGGGACAGCAACAAAGTCAACATCTATACCGTCGTGTATTTTATCCGAGGGGAGTTGCGATGCACGATTTGCAACTCCCGCCTCATCCATCGGTATAGGTACTATGATTTTGACACGTTTCGACACTAAATACCCCTGAGTGCTTGTTCCATATCCTTTGCGTGGGACATCCCAATGATCAAGGACTTTTCCTTGACCCAAACGCCTATCTCATTTGTCTAAAACATATATTCCAATTCTACGCCGACCGTTCGAGCCACGCTCGGGTGAACAAACGATCCACCAAACTCCGGAGCAAGGATAACTTCAGCGACGTAGTCCTCATCAGTGAGGTTTCGGGCGAATGCGGTAAGTTTCCAATTGCCCGAGCCTACTCCGAGGCGCGCATTCATTATCCCATATCCATCTACCTCCGATTCCGCATAATCAGTACCCAACCCGCCAAATAGAACCGCCGGAACCTCATTGGGAAGCCCGGAATCGAATATCGGATAGGGGAGCGTTCGCGGTGCATCCAGGTCTCCGCCCTGAACAACGTGATAAACAGTAGGGCCCTGATATGCATATTCCAGCCTAGCAAATAGGTTGATACCATTATCGAGCTCTTTATCAAAAGTCAACGCTGCATTGGCAGTAAACTCTGGTGCATTAGGCACTTCGTTGCCTCTTACATAAGGACGCACGGTCATCTTGTCGATTTCTCCATCGATCAGACTATAACCGGCATCAAAGCGCATGGAGTCTGTCATCTGCCAGGACATATCAACCTCGAATCCTTGAATTGTCACCTCATCGATTGCCTCAACCACGCGCAAAAGACCATGGGGCCCCACAAAAAATTCGAAGAATTGCATATCATCTATGTCCGAATGGAAAATTGCGCCATTCAGTTTCAGGTTACCGTCCGCAAGAGTCGTTGTAAATCCAGCCTCAAATGCACTTGAAGTCTCCTTCTCATATATATCTGGTGGGGCAACAGGCAGGCCATCTGCATTCACAAGAAACATTTCAATAGTCTCTTTACCTCCCAGATTATTGAATCCGCCAGTTTTGAATCCAACTCCCCAACTACCGAAGAGGGTCGTGTTCTCTCCCAAGTCATAAGTGATGCTCAATTTAGGCTGCAGCTCGTCAAAAGTCTTCTTGCGAGATGGCACGGTAGCGCTAACGACACCTGTGTCAAGATCGACGAAGCCGGGATTCCAGGGAGATCCATCTAATTGAACACCATTTAACGTGCAGCCGTTAGGAAATTTTGTAGCATCAGCGCAGTAGTTGATATTTGTTGATAGATATCCGTCTGCTGGGCTAGGGACAAGATTTTCAACTTCACGCTCTTCTTTATCGTATCGCAAAGCAAAAGATATTTCAGTTCTATCATTAAGATCGTAATTAACTGATCCGAATACGGAATAAACATCCGTAGTAAAATTGTCCATCACCAGAGCATCAGTGCGGTCGTTGACTAACGAGAAAAGAGGTGGAGGCATAACCCCTGTGTCTTCCAGTGTCGCAACACCTACTGTCCTATCTATATTGAGGTAGTAAGCACCCACCTGCCATCTCAACTCACTGTCTTCGTCTGAAGTAAGTGAAACCTGAAAACTGAAGTCTTCTTGGTTTCTGATTTGAGACTGCAGACCGTCGCAAGTTGTTGGGGTATATGGTCCAAAGAATTCACTCCCCAACCCGCTTAGATTGAAGGTAGGCTGTTGCATTGGAGCATTGTCCCCGAGCAGGGCAGATCGAGCGATCGCACTGCTAATACAGTGATCCTTCCCATAATAAAATTGGAAAGCACCAGAAGTCCCATCGGAGTATAACGCCTGCTCGACATCGGAATAGAATGCCCATGCGGACAAGGTTCCCATTTCGAGATCTTTATCCATCTTAATTGAAAACTCTATGGTCTCCTGTTCATTTTCAGGATCTATGTTCGATGAAAATACCCAATCAAAATCATTAACGTCGACAGCTACTTGCTCAGGATCCACTCCAAAGCCCTGGAGGCCATCCAAAAACCCGATATATATGGGCAGAGAGAACGCAGCGTTGAATGCAATTGATGCGGCCTCTACTTCGGAGTACCGCAATTTCGCATCTATGGACGTAGTTTCGTTGGGGTCAAAGGCAATTCTTGCACTGACTCCATTTTCCTCATGGTCATTGACCATCTTTCTGTCATACAACGCATTAGTCAGGTGTCCGTCAGTTGAACGGTGGTCAAGTGTTAATCTACCAGCCGCTCTCTCACCTAATGGACCAGCAATTGTCGCAACTGCAGTAGTCGTCGCGTGATCTGCACCTGAGACTTTAATGCTGCCTTCCAAAACGTCTGATGGCCTTTTGGTGGACATGATGACCGCTCCGGCCGCCGCTGAACGACCATAAAGTGCCCCCTGCGGTCCCTTAAGAACCTCAATTTGAGCCAGGTCTGGATACTCACGGTTGAATGCCGAGGGGTTTGTGTGAAGTACGCCATCTATCACAAGGGCAAAGTTGGTCTCGGCGTCTCTAGCTCCATTGATACCTCTAATACTCAGCTGGACATCTCCAACGCTTACGGTATTCACCATGGATACACCGGGGGTCATTTGAACAAAGTCCTCTGCTCTTTGAACGCCCATGCTGTCGATTTGGCTTTGTGTGAAAGCAGTAATCGTTGCTGGAACATCCTGCAAGCTCTCTGTTCGAGCTCTCGCGGTGACAATAATTTCCTCTAATTGTGCAAAAGACAAAGATGAATAAGAAACGTTAAAACCAAATACCGCGATTGCGACTGCATATGTGCAGGCTAGATAGCGACTGAAGTAGATCATTTTCAAGGTCCTCAAGAAATAATATATGACGAAATAACTTTTAAAAAAAGACTACTATGAGCGCTTTGGTTCAATTAATCAACATTTTAGCGATAATTATTAAGAAGTTGATTTTTAAAGTAAAAATTTTCCTTATGTTAATTATAATTAACGACTTAACATTTTCTACCATTTGTCCGGGTCATCGATTTGGTTAAATTTGCTTTGAAACAGATAAATGAGTGTTCACGTTGACTGATGCGCCAAAGCCTCGAGCCGCCATCCCAAATTATCGACCAAAAAATTTGTGTCTTGCATCAGTCAATATTTGTATGACTGTTTATGGCGATTCAGACAACATGGCAAAATCGAAGGGCATATTTTTGGAACATAAGCATTGACGGACCAATGTTTCCCTGCCTTGCTGTTGCAAAACGGAAATGGTTCTGACTGATTTGTTGCATTTAAAAGGCAATGCACTTGCACCCCGCTAAGTGCAGACTGTGAATAGTCAATATCGGGCCACAATATTCGGATAGTTAATCTCAGATTAAATAATTTGATCAAGGTGCTGGATGGCTTGTCAATGAGTGAATATGCGTGGACGATTGCCGCAACTAAAATATCGCACAGCGTTTGCAAGTCAACAACCTAAAGAATGCAAGACTAGCGGCAGAAACATTCTGGGTCAGCCACTTTAAGGCCAAACGCAATTTAGTTGTCGACTGTCATGATAGACACACTTCCAAATCACTACTTCAAAATCCTATTAATCCTGAAGCAGTTGCCCTCCGGATCTAACAACACAGCTTGGTACCAGTTATAGTAGGTTTTGTAAGGTTGTTTTATGGCAACGGCTCCAAGATCCTGCGCCCTTTGAGATATATGATCAACTTCACGCTTACTGGCACAGGTGAAATTTAACAAAAATTTTATTCCGCTTGTGTCCCTATGTTCTGCCAACTCAAGCAAGTCATAGGCATCCATCGCATTGAAACCAATATTGATACGTCCGGCCTTTACCGCTCGGAATATAGGGTATCTCATCTCTTCAATTTCTTCAAAACCAAAAACGGTCATGTAGAAGTTAGCAAGTTTTTCAATATCTTCTGCAAAAACGTTCACGTAATCCATCGTGGCCATGTCAATTACCTTTCCTTATCATTGAATCTCAGTTCCGTGTCTTGTGTGTCAAACTTTTCTCGATCCTCCTCATTCCAAGCCTCAAAGGTTGTCTGGGAGGTAAATTTTTGCTTCACATAATCACCGGCAGAAATCGGCGCATATTTCGCTGGTCGATTTTCAGTGCTGCATGTGGGGACACACTCGACCACAGCATCATAATTGGGCTCGCAAAAATAAACTACTGAAAGACGATCTGAATTTGACGCTTTTTCCGGTGGCGGGTTTACTACTCGATGACGATTAGACAGCCATCTATCATTCGTCCAGCGCATCATTATATCGCCAATGTTAACAATGAACGCATCCTCCGGTATGGGCACATCAATCCAATGCCCATCGAGTCCCCTCACTTGCAAACCGCCGGAATCCTCCTCGGCCAGTTAAGAGCGTTAGATTATCATAATCAGTATGCTCACCTGCTCGGATCTGATTTGCCTCAGGAGGTATTGTCTGTGCCGGATAGTTAATGATGCGAGCCATGGAAAATGGCTTGTTAATCATTTGAGAAAAGTAATCCTCTTCAAGCCCTAAGGCCAGAGCAAAAATTTTATGCATGTTCTCCGCTAGAGTATTCATCTCCCGATAAAACTCTACCATAATCTCGCCAAATTTGCTGGGGCGATTAGGCCAAGCATTTGGTACGAAATGACCTGCTTCAATTGCAGTTGGCGTAAAATAGTACGGATCGTTTGGGTCTACATCAGGATTGCCAAATGTAAATGACTCTTTTAAATCCTCCATGTTTTGAACACCAATTGTTGAGTACAGACTTTCCTCGAGTATTGGGCTATAGCCGCGAAGAATATGCGGAGCGGGTCGGGGTGTGAGAAGCTTTTCTGCTACAGGAAGACTGAAGAAATTTTTCGCTTCTTCCTTCAACGCTTTTAACAAATGGAGATCAACACCGTGATTTGCAATGGCAAAGAATCCAACCTCACAACACGCTTTGTCTATCTCTCTGCCCAGCTGAGCGCGAGTGAGATGGTCCTTACTATAAAATGGCGAAATATCAATTACGGGAATTTCCTGACTCATTTGCATCTCTCCTGATCATGTTAGGCCAATCTGTTTTTTCTTTTACGGTAAACTAAATCTCCCTAGTAATAAAGTTAGCAGCGAGCAGTATGCCTTTCTTACTCCAGTGTTGCCGTAGCAAACCATCCCTCGTTCTTGCGTGTTTGATGCAATTAACGAGTGTGCCCAAGCGATGAAAATCAATAGTTGCGCCACAGATCAACCCACCTCGGAAAATTAGTGGTTGAGATGGCGCAAATTCTATTGTTTGGTCTTTAAACGACCCCCATTTCAGAAATTAAAGACCTAAACTCAAGCATTCATACCAGCCAATTTATAATGATTCAACTGGGAAAAGAGTATACAACTCCCTCTCGAACACCCGCCGAGGGCCATCTTTGAGTGATCGTTTTGCGTCTTGTGTAAAACCTTACAGCATCAGGTCCATATGCATGTAAATCACCGAAAAGCGAGCGCTTCCACCCTCCGAAGCTATGGTATGACACAGGCACCGGCAGCGGGATATTTACGCCAACCATCCCGACATTTATTCGGTCTGTAAAATATCTGGCTGCCTCACCGTCTCGAGTGAATATGCAGGTACCGTTTCCGTACTCATGTGCATCTATGAGATGCATAGCATCTTCCATGCTATCAACACGCATTATCTGAAGCACGGGACCGAAGATCTCTTCCTTATAGCTATCCATTTCAGGTGTAACTCGATCAATCAATGTCCCACCTATGAAAAATCCATCCTCATGGCCCTCAATATTTGGATGGCGACCATCAACAATAATGTCTGCCCCCTGCTCCTCGGCGCTGTCGATATAACCGATGATTCGAGCTTTGTGCTCGCGAGAGATTACAGGGCCAAAATTATTTTCGCTGTCATAAAACGGCCCCACTCTCAAACCATCCATTGCACTTTTCATTCTTCTCATCAAAGCGTCTCCAACCTGGTCACCTATGGCCACGGCTACTGAAAGCGCCATGCAACGCTCCCCCGAAGACCCAAAGGCTGCCCCCAAAAGCTGATTGACTGCGTTATCGATATCCGCATCTGGCATTACAATGGCATGATTTTTGGCACCCCCTAAGGCTTGACAGCGCTTTCCACGAGATGTAGCAGTACTGTATATGTGTTCGGCGATGGGCGTTGATCCGACAAAGCTTACTGCCTCAATTCGACTGTCAGACAACAGTGTTTCCACCGCTTCTTTGCCACCATTCACCACATTTAACACGCCATTCGGAAGGCCTGCTTGATGCATCAACTCAGCTATAAACAAAGCAGATCCGGGATCGCGCTCGGAAGGTTTCAGAACAAAACAATTGCCACAGACAAGCGCTAGTGGATACATCCATAGGGGCACCATAGCCGGGAAGTTAAAAGGAGTGATTCCAGCTACCACCCCCAGTGGTTGAAACTCACTCCAAGAATCAATGTCTTGCGCTACATTTTTACTATGCTCTCCTTTAAGTAGCTCTGGCGCAAAGCAGGCATATTCAACGTTTTCGATGCCTCTTTGTAATTCTCCCGCCGCGTCGTGGGCAATTTTTCCATGCTCCTCACCAATTAGCCTGCAAATTTGATCACGGTTTCGCTCTAAAAGATTCCTGAACTCGAACATGATGCGCGCGCGCTTAACAGTTGGAGTGTTCCTCCAGGCAGGGAATGCTTCGGTTGCTGCCTGGATTGCCAATTCGACTGTGTGTTTTTGGGCCATCAAAACCTGTTTTTCAACTTTACCCAAAGACGGATTGAACACATCTTGCTTCAAACCACCTTGTTCGACTATGTTTCCGTTGATCAAATGCCCAATGTTTTTCATAAATCTCTCCTAAAAAGCCAAGTCCGACAACTTTTTTTTCAATTGCCATATGATTTGCTCCACTGTCAATTAACTTGAGCTTGCCGGCAATTTGCCCAGTCTAGAGGTATCGCCCAACAAAGAAAAAAATGACAGATCGTATAGCCAGAAAGTATCGGAGCAAAAGTCAGGCTTCGATGCGGTGACTCTGCACAACAGTCCAAAACAATCTAATTGTCGCCAATAACACGGAACGGCAGCTAATTTAGCTATCATTAAGCTGTCCCTCAACTCCGTGTCTCGCCGCGGCTAACGAAAATTCTCGACACGAGCATGATATCCTCATGGTGAGATTTCATGCAACTTTGTCGATGACTCGCTTCACGGCTGCAAACATATCGCGCAGATCTGCAGGGCGAGAGTTCAAAAATGGTGAGAATTGAAGAATATCCATGTTATTTCTGATGACAAGATCCTCTTCCCAGAAACATTGCTTGTGGACCTCAAGCCCCCTGGCTCCTGGTGAACCTTTCCTCGGCTCTAGCTCAATTGCCCCCATCAGACCGATATTGCGCACGTCTATGACCTTGGGATAATGGTCAAATTGATGGAGCTCTTCGGCGAACGTCCTCTCCAGTTCCCGCGCTTGAGCGAATGTCCCCTCTGTTTTATACACCTCCAGGGTTGCAAGTCCGGCCGCTGCTGCAACTGGATGTCCCGAGTATGTGTAACCATGAAATAATTCAATTCCCTGCTCTGGTCCATGCATAAATGCCTTAAATATGTCCTCGCCAAGCAAGACTGCACCCATAGGAATGACCCCGTTTGTTAATCCTTTCGCCGCTGTAATAATGTCCGGCGACACTCCGAAACGTTGAGCCGCGAAGGCCTCGCCGACGCGGCCAAAACCCGTAATCACCTCATCGAAAATCAATAGGATACCATTTCGAGTGCAAACGTCACGTAAGCGTTCTAGGTAGCCGACCGGGGGAGGGAGAATACCCGTGGATCCTGCCACTGGTTCGACGATCACGGCAGCGATGGTACTCGCATCATGGAGCGCGACGAGGGCCTCCAGCTCATCAACTAGATGCGCGCCCCATTCGGGCAGCCCATAGCTAAAAGCTGCATGCTTGAGATTATGTGTGTGTGACAAATGATCAACACCGTTGATTAAGTTTGCCCCAAACATTTTGCGATTTGGACCGATTCCGCCAACGGAAATACCCCCGAAATTAACTCCGTGATATCCTCTTTGGCGCCCAATCAAGCGCGTTCGAGTGGCCTCGCCACGAGCACGGTGATATCCGAGAGCGATTTTAAGGGCTGTGTCTACAGACTCCGAACCAGAATTTGTAAAAAAACAGTGTTCAAGACCTTTCGGGGCAATTTTTGTTAAGTTTTCCGCGAGTTCAAAAGCTTTGTTATGGCCGGCTTGAAAGCCCATGCAAAGATCAAGATGAGCGACTTGATGCTGAACTGCTTCCACTATTTTGGGATGGCAGTGTCCTAGACCGGAGGTCCATAAACCAGAAAAACCATCGTAGAGCTTCCTGCCGTCGTTAGCGATGTAATGGTGACCGCTAGCGGATGCCAAGAGACGTGGAGATTTTTTGAAATCTCTGTTAGCTGTGAATGGCATCCAATATGCGTCTAGTGGCGGATTGCTTGCTTGTAACTGCATAAACACCTCGATAAGAGACTGAAGTAACCTAGTGGGACATCTTTAAGTGACAGAAGATTAATCCAAACAAGTGATGTTAAACAAGCGGTTTCCCTAAATTAATTTATCATTGATTTTACTATATAATTTTTTGCTTGTGTTTGCTATGCTAAACGTCTTTTGGTGCGAGAGGATTGTGTTGGTGCGAGAGGATTGTGCTGATGAGAAATGAAACTGCACAACGGTTGCGCGAAATACGAGAAAAAAACCGATTGTCGCAAAGACAGCTGGCAAAAGCTGCTGGTGTAGCGAATGCCACCATTTCTCAAATTGAATCAGGGCTGTTAAATCCCACGGTAGGAACCTTGAAAAAAGTTTTGGCTGGAATTCCTATCACATTGGGAGAGTTCTTCGCTGATGATTTCGCGTTTTCAGAAAAAGTGTTTTTTAACGCAAATGAGCTTCTCGAAATCGGTGACAAGGGCGTCTCGTACCAACAAGTTGGCGGTCACCTGCGAAACCGTTCCATTCAGATGGTCAAAGAATGCTACCAACCCGGGGCGAATACTGGCAAGCATGATCTTATTCACGATGGCGAGGAATGCGGTATCATTCTGAGTGGGACACTTGAAGTACGAGTCGGGAATCAAGTGCGCGTGCTCAAGGCGGGAGACGCTTACTATTTTAAAAGCACCGTTCCACACCAGTTTAGAAATATTGGTAGAAAACCGTGCCAGCTCATCAGCGCCTGCACCCCACCCAGCTTTTGAGGAGATCTTTACAAATATTGCCAAGACTGGGTTTCACCTCTCAGACTTTTCATAACTATTAAAAAATCAATTCATTTAAATTTGATAACGATCAAAATGTGGGAGGTGTCCTCGCCGAGATTAATACACAATCGGCGCGTCCAGTATTTCTGAATCGGTGCGGAGTTTGACTGTCAAAATAAAAGGCATCGCCCCGATTGAGCTTTTTTGTTTCTGAACCGATTGTTGCCTCCACAAAGCCTTCTACGATAACCCCGCCCTCCTCGCCCTCATGGCACAAATGTTCCGCACCTGTGTCCGAGCCGGGCGGGTAACGCTCAATAAAAATTTGCAGACGGTGATTTTTTAAATCTCTACCGACCTGAAGAAAAGACAGCCCCGAGGAGCCCACTTCAACCAATTCATCATGCCGGAAAAAACATTGCCTTGTGGGCTTAAACTCGAGCGTAAAGAACTCGGAAACAGACATAGGAATAGCGGAAAGTATCTTCTTCAAAACACCAACAGAAGGTGTTGTCTTGTGGTTTTCGATGAGAGAAATGGTGGCGTTACTAACACCGGATTTGATGCCAAGCTGCCGTTGTGAAATACCACGCATTTGCCTTACGTTTCTGAGATTTCGACCAATTATTTCATCCATACTTATCAGAATGTTCATTGCTAATTTACTTTCATTAAATCAAAACGCTAGGCCTAAAACAATAGGCTCAGCAACACCCCCCTCATCTTCTGATGATCATCCAAACCTTAAGGCTGAACAACCTCTTCGGTCGATTGCAGATGAACGTTAGCTATTTTTTGGCTCCTGGGCTGATGATAGATTCACATTTTTATGATGCCGGTAAATGTAAAGTCTGCGCTTTGGCGAGAGGCTTCTCCAGTTAAAAAAAACTCAGGTTGAACACAGAGATCCTAATTTACGGGAAAATTGAAGACGCAACCATGGAAAAGTGTTAAAACGTTAAAAATTTTAAACAGTTAATCTTGATTATGTTGAATAATCATAAGGTTAGTTATTCCAGTTCAAATATTGAACCAATCGTACTTTCTCACTAACATTGGTCCTGCAAATTTTTAGACGATCTGCACAAAATCTGTTACAAGGAGAAATAAATGTCCACACAACCTTTCGGACACGCGTCCTGGCCGCTTGAGGTCGGAAAAACGGCGGTGGTAAATATCGACCTTCAGAACGACTTTCTGCACCCAGAGGGAATTTATGGGAAGTCCGACATCGATATCTCTCACATGCGAAGAACCATTGAGCCAACCAAACGTTTGATGGACGAACTCCGTAGGAGAGGAGTCCCAATAATCTGGACGAGGCATGGAACGAAAAATCTTGTTGATGGGGGCCCCTTTATGGAGCTTCGTCCCCATCTTCGCGAGGGAGGACTGCGACAAAATACATGGGGTTATGAGCTTTTGGATGAATTGGCGCCTCAAGCAGAGGATTGGTATGTCGAGAAAACCAGATTAAGCGCATTTTTCCAGACGAATCTTGAAATGGTGTTGCGGTCACTGAAAACTGAAACAGTGCTTATCACCGGTGTACTCACTAATCAGTGTGTTGGTGCCACGACTAAGGATGCTATGTTTCGGGATTTCAAGCCCATTGTGGTCGAGGATTGCACGGGAACGACAATGCCACATCTACACGACCCTATTATTGAATGCATCCGAAATGGCTGGGGTTCCGTTCGTTCGCTCGATAAAGTAATTCAAGAATTGGGTCTGTTCCCACAGGCATAACTTAACGCTGCACATTACTGGTCGGAAGATGCTCGGAAGCGCTCTTTGGCAGCCGGAACAAATAGAAAATAGCTTAATTTAGGAGCCTCCAAGGCAGTGGTTAAACAGTTACCAAAACAAGCTGAGATTGTCGTTATTGGTGGAGGTATAATCGGCACCTCCGTAGCCTATCATCTCACAAAGTTAGGCCGCTCCGATGTCGTTCTTCTTGAACGCAAACAACTCACCAGTGGGACGACATGGCATGCTGCCGGCTTGGTTGGTCAATTGAGAGCAACAAAAAACCTTACCCAGCTATCGCAATACACCGCTAAGTTATACGAGACTCTCGCTCAAGAAACTGGTTTAGAAACCGGTTTTAAACAGCGGGGTTCTATCTCTCTGGCCACCACCAAAGAACGTATGGAGGAATTGAATCGGTTGGCATCAATGGCGAGATGTTTCGGCGTTGAAGTAGAAGAAATTAGTTGTGACGATGTGTCCCGAATGTGGCCGCTTATGGATTTGTCCGATGTTGTTGGAGCGATATACCTGCCCAAAGACGGACAGACGAATGCCACAGATACTACCCAAGCCCTTGCAAGAGGAGCCAGGAACGGAGGTGCACAAATTTTTGAAAACACGTTAGTGTCATCTCTTTTGGTAGAAAACGGCAAATGTGTAGGTGTTAAGACAGACAGTGGCAGTATTAAAGCTAATTATGTCGTTAACTGCGCCGGAATGTGGGGAAGACAGCTCGGGAATGATTGTGGGGCAAATATTCCGTTGCACGCGGCTGAACACTACTACTTAGTAACAGAACCTATTTCTGCGATGCATGAGAATTTGCCTGTCGTTCGAGATCAAGATCGATACGCCTACTTCAAAGAGGAAACTGGCAAGTTGCTTCTAGGTTTCTTTGAGCCGAATGCAGCCCCGTGGGGTATGGAGGGTATTCCTCACGAGTTCTGCTTTGATGACTTGCCAGCGGATTGGGACCGGATGCTCCCATATATCGAGCTTGCAATGAAACGTATGCCTATTCTTGAGGAGACCGGAATTCAGTTGTTATTCAATGGGCCCGAGAGTTTTACGCCCGATGATCGATACCTGCTGGGTCCAGTTCCCAATGTGAGTGGCCTTTTTGTGGCTGCTGGCTTCAACTCGGTTGGTATTCAGTCAGCGGGGGGGGCCGGCAAAGTTCTGTCTGACTGGATCGTAAATGGGCATGCTCCTATGGATTTGTGGGAGGTAGATGTAAATCGAATTCTTCCGTTCCAAAATAATTCCAAATATTTGCATGATAGAACCACGGAGGTCTTGGGAGCACTCTACGATATGCACTGGCCCTTCAAGCAAATGGAGACCGCGCGTGGGGTTCGCAAATCACCGCTCCATGATCGTTTAGTGCAAGCCGGCGCATGTTTTGGTGAGGCCGCGGGATGGGAACGGGCAAACTGGTATGCGCCCGAGGGGGTCAAGGCAGAATACGAGTACACTTATGGCCGTCAAAACTGGTTCGAACATAGCGCGGCCGAGCACGCGGCGGTGCGTGAGGGTGTCGGCATATTTGATCAGACCTCTTTTTCCAAATTTCTTATTCAAGGCCCGGACTCGGCAACGGTTTTAAACACCATATGTGCAAACAATGTCGATGTGTCAGTTGGCAAAGCGGTCTACACCCAGTGGCTCAACCCTCGTGGGACAATCGAAGCTGATTTAACCGTCACACGATTAGCTCCAGCAAAGTTTCTGGTAATTACTGCTGGGGTAACACACACCCAAGTGGAGGCCTGGTTTGAAAAAAATACGCCAAACGATGCATTCGTCACTCTTACAGATGTTACCTCAGGGACATCGACCATTAACATACAAGGACCTCTGTCCAGAGCATTGTTGACAAAAGCTAGTGGTGCAGATTTGAGCAATGAGGCCTTTCCCTTTGCGACCATGAAAAAAATAGAGATTGGCTACGCCAAAGTCGATGCTCTGAGGCTGACTTACGTCGGCGAACTGGGCTGGGAGCTATATGTGCCCTCAGATTTTGCTCAAGGTGTCTATGATACAATAGTCGAAATTGGAGAAGAGTTTGGCCTCAAGCATTGCGGTTATCATGCACTGCAGTCATTAAGGATGGAAAAAGGATATCGAGAGTACGGTCACGACGTTGGATCGGACGATACCCCACTCAATGCAGGGCTCGGTTTTGCATGCGATTTCGAGAAACAAGGGGGATTCATCGGAAAAGAAGCGCTCCTTGCGCAAAAGGATTCGGGAATTGATAGGCGATTGGTGCAATTTTTGATGGAGGATCCAGACGTATTGCTTGTCCATGATGAGCCAATTTATCGAGACGGAATCATGCTTGGAAGCACTACCTCGGCAATGTATGGCCACACATTGGGAGGATCAGTTGCTCTCGGATATGTCCAGCATAGCGAAAATTTTACAGCTGATTTCATAAATTCTGGAACCTATGAAATTGAGGTGGCAGGAAAACTTTATCCTGCGAGAGCATCCCTTCGCCCGATGTATGATCCAAAAAGTGAAAGGGTCAGAAAATGAGAGCGTCGGCAAACCTGGGCTGCAGAGGAAGTATGCATGCGCTGATACAGTTTATTGAAACTAATGTGTGGCAGAAAAACACTAACAAACAATAGTTGCAAAAAAATAAATGTTTGCCCAATGAGGTGTTAAGGATTTTGTGGTTTGGGTCGCCAATAAGGTTTTGGATTAAGTCCTATTCGATGGTTCAGGGCTTAGACTCGCAAAAATCAAGCGACATGTTGCTGCTCTCATTTTAATTGCGCTGCAGAGCGTCCAGAATAACCCAAGGCGGTTACGCTTTAACCTTGGTGGCTTAATTTAACTAGGAGAAGACTATGAAAATAAGTGCACATTTAACGTGTGAAAGATACCCAGAATTTATGACAT
>CAJWMT010000032.1:0-24581 GCA_913044275.1 uncultured Cellvibrionales bacterium | reverse complement strand
TTAGCCAAGCGGTTTTTTATCAATTGGCACGGATTATGCTAATTCAGTATTGTCACGCTGGATCGCGTTCTTCTCAGTGAGGGCGCGAGGCACCGAAAGATGACGGAATGGAGAGTGAACATAGGTTCGCTTTCGACCTTGATAGCACACGGTTCGGCCGACAGATGTAAATTTGTTTTGGCGGGCTACTGGCCGGGATGATGGCTCAGGTGTGAAAAGAAATCATAATCGTTATGGGCAATCGTTTGGGCCCATTTGAATGAGGAGTTCGCATGAAATTACTTACGGCAATTATTAAACCTTTCAAGCTTGATGAAGTTAGAGAGGCTTTAGGAGATCTTGGGGTGGCTGGCGTTACGGTGACAGAAGTTAAAGGGTTTGGGCGTCAGAAGGGGCATACTGAATTGTATCGAGGCGCAGAATATGTGGTTGACTTTCTGCCAAAGGTAAAGATTGAAATTGTCTTAACCGACGAATCAGTCGAAGGGGCCGTCGAAGCGATAATGAATGCGGCTAGAACGGGCAAAATCGGCGATGGAAAAATATTCGTTACGGAGCTAGGCGACGCTATTCGTATTCGCACTGGCGAAACAGGTTCTGATGCTATTTAGCATTTTTATGGAAATCTTTTAATTTATTTGTTTTGGAGAGGTAATGATGGAAAACGATATTATCGAGGTTAAGTACGCCTTAGACACCTTCTATTTTTTGATGTCGGGTGTGCTTGTAATGTGGATGGCAGCGGGATTTACGATGCTGGAATCGGGATTAGTTAGGTCAAAGAATACTACTGAAATTTTAACCAAAAATGTTGCTTTGTATTCTATAGCGTGTTGCATGTACATGGTAATGGGATACACGATTATGTACGGAGGTACGACCAATCTCTATCTCCCTGATGGGTGGTTTGGTAATACGATAGCTAATGCGACGCCCGATGAGGTGTTTGCGAGCGGAGGAGATACTTACTACGCAGGGGCATCGGATTTTTTCTTCCAGGTGGTGTTTGTTGCTACCGCAATGTCGATAGTCTCAGGCGCTGTGGCTGAACGAATGAAGCTCTGGGCTTTTTTGGCATTTGCAGTGGTCATGACTGGATTTATTTATCCCATGCAGGGCGTGTGGACTTGGGGAGGCGGATTCCTTGGAGAGACAGTTGGGTTTTCAGACTTTGCCGGCTCAGGAATCGTTCACTTATGCGGCGCTTCGGCAGCACTTGCGGGAGTACTAATTATGGGGCCTCGGATCGGTAAATATAGCGATGATGGAACCGCGAATGCTATGCCCGGAGCCAATATGCCCTTGGCTGCTTTGGGTACACTAGTGCTTTGGATGGGCTGGTTTGGATTCAATGGCGGGTCTGAGCTCATGGTTTCCAACATTGAAGAGGCAAACGCTGTGGCCACAGTTTTTGTAAACACAAATGCAGCAGCAGCGGGAGGGTTGCTGGCAGCTCTTATTACTTCGCAGATAATGTTTGGAAAAGCGGATCTTACCATGGCCCTTAATGGGGCATTAGCTGGTTTGGTCGCCATCACTGCAGATCCCCTGTCACCCACGGGCGGTTTAGCGACAGTCGTGGGGGCCATAGGAGGAATAATCGTTGTATTCTCTATTTTATATCTTGATAAGCTGAAAATTGATGACCCAGTTGGAGCAATTTCGGTGCATGGCGTGGTAGGACTCTGGGGCTTAATCGCGGTGTGTCTTGGCGGCGAAGTAGGTATTGGCGCTCAGCTGACTGGCGCGCTAGTGATATTTCTTTGGACATTTATCATGGCAGGAATTGTATTTTACATCATCGACATGCTGATGGGCGTCAGAGTGTCGGAAGAAGATGAGTTGAGCGGTGTGGACTCTGCAGAATGCGGAATTGAAGCATATCCTGAGTTTACCTCATAACGAATTTCCCATCCCTTCAAACGGAGCTTTGCCGGGGTCTTGGACCCCGGCTTTTTTTTGGGTCAAGGGAAATTTGATTTTGTCAGAATCTTTTCAGGTGCATTCTAATTTAAAAAGGGGTATCTTATTATGAGATGAATAAATCTAAGAAGACAAATCATGAAGTTAATCACTGCAATTATTAAGCCTTTTAAACTGGACGAGGTTCGGGAAGCGCTCTCTGATATTGGTGTTCAAGGGATAACTGTGACTGAAGTTAAAGGATTTGGGCGACAGAAGGGTCACACAGAGCTCTATCGTGGTGCTGAGTACGTAGTCGATTTCTTGCCAAAAATCAAGCTTGAGATCGCGGCTGGATCGGACATGGTGGATTCTGTTGTAGAAGCCATAGCAAAATCCGCAGCCACTGGAAAGATCGGAGATGGGAAAGTTTTTATCTCGTCTCTTGACGAGGTAATACGTATTCGCACGGGTGAGACTGGAGCAGATGCGATTTAGATCATAACTTCGTCAGAAGCTCGTCATGCATAAGATACTGATTGTCCTCCCAAACAATTAGCTCAATGGGTTTAGCTTTGGTTTTAATCAAATATATAAATAGTGCATTGGTCCTAAGAAGCGTCGCCCTTATGCTTTTGTTGCAGTTGGGCATTTCTGATTTTTTAATCGCGAGCGACTTGGAATCTCGGATAGCAAACGACTCAGATACACAGACAGTTATTAACAAATTAAAACAGGCTAGACCTGAATTTAGTTATAAATTGTTGGGACCCTCAGACATACCTGGCTATTTGAGAGTAGCTATAAAGAGTGGACCCGTCCTCTATGTCGCAGTGGATGGCTCACATTTTTTTGATGGCGATGTTTATCAGGTCACAAGCGCAGGCTTTGTTGATGCGGAAAATATTAGGTTGAAATCTGAGAGGGAGGAAGCTTTCTCAAAAATTGACAAAGAAGACCTCATTGTGTTTTCTCCTGCAACTGAGACATCGGCTATTATTAATGTGTTTACAGATATTGATTGCGGGTACTGCAGAAAACTTCATTTGGAAGTGGATGAACTAAATAGTTTTGGGGTTGAGGTGCGATACCTAGCGTATCCTCGAGCAGGTCTCCAATCAAAATCCTATGAAAAAATTGCTACAGCTTGGTGTGCTGAGAACCCTCAGGATGCGCTTACGCGCCTTAAACGAGGAGAAGAGCTGCCTGTTAGTATTTGTTCGGGAAATCCGGTTGCAAATCATTTTGCTATGGGTCGTGAATTAGGCGTTGATGGAACCCCGGCAGTTGTGCTGATGGATGGCACAATGCTGCCGGGTTATAGGACTGCTGAGGATTTTGCGATCCGGCTTGGATTGAAATAATCCGTGGACTAAATGTCTGCGTGTTTCAAAGAGCCGCTAGTGAATCTTGTACCAAGTGCTACTGCTTCGATGCACTAGTCACATATTAAAGAGGTAAAAATGTGAGAGATGTTCGTCTAGGAATATGTGGTTTGGGAACTGTGGGGTCGGGCGTTTTTAATCTGATTAGACGAAATTCCGCCATCATAGCGGCCTCTGCAAACCGCAAAATCGTAACTGAACATGTAGGAGCAAGACGACATAATCCAGAATGCGACACTTGTGGGTTGCGGGTATCTAAGGATATCTTCGAGGTCGCAAAGGATCCTAGTGTAGATGTGGTTGCCGAACTAATAGGGGGAACCACTGTCGCGCTTGATCTCGTCATGACTGCAATCGAACATAGAAAGCATATCGTGACAGCCAATAAGGCTCTTATCGCAGAACATGGCGAGAAAATCTTCGATGCTGCACGGCGACGCAAAGTCATGATTGGCTATGAGGCTGCGGTAGCTGGAGGTATCCCAATTGTTAAGTCCCTGAGAGAGGGTTTATCTGGGAATAAAGTCAACTGGCTGGCGGGTATCATTAATGGCACGAGCAACTATATCCTCTCGGAAATGGATAGTAAAGGTCGCGAGTTTGCAGATGTGCTCAAGGAGGCGCAAAAGAAAGGTTATGCTGAGGCAGATCCCACTTTCGATATCGAAGGGATCGATGCAGCTCATAAGCTTGCGATTCTGACATCACTAGCTTTCTCAGTTCCTCTGAATATTAAGGACATTTATGTGCAGGGTATCACCGATGTGGACCAATGCGATTTGGCTTTTGCTCGTGAATTAGGTTATGCCATCAAACATTTAGGCATCGCACGGCAAACTCAATATGGCATCGAACTTCGCGTGCATCCGACGCTAGTGCCTAAGACAAGCATGATGGCGGGTGTCAATGGCGTTTTGAACGCCGTTATGATCAATTCTGATGCTGCAGGCAGCACCCTCTACTATGGGCGCGGCGCAGGTTCAGACCCAACGGCATCCTCTGTTGTAGCTGACATAATCGATATCAGTCGCGTTCTAGGAAATAAAGAGGATACGTGGATCCCCCCACTTGGCTGCCCGCTTGACATGCTTGCTGTTCAAGATATCGTCCCAGTGGACCAAATAGAGACATGTTTCTACTTGCGTTTCTTGATGCGTGACAAGCCGGGAGCGCTCTCAGAAGTTACAAAGATCCTGGGTGATGCCGGCATTAGTATCGAAGCAATTGTTCAGAAAGAGCCTCCCACTGGTATCGATTTTGTTAACGTTATCGTGGTTACTAACGTTGTGGTTGAACGGGACTTAAATAGAGCACTTGGCAAAATCGAGAAATTAGCCACAGTGCAAGGGCAAGCGGTTATTATTCGCTTAGAGCGGCTGGATCAATAGACTGTCCTCAAGGGTACATTGAATGATGAGATATATAAGCACACGAGCCCAGTCAACCCCAAAAACCTTTGATGAGGTGATATTGACGGGTCTGGCGCCAGATGGTGGTTTATATGTCCCCCTGGAAATTCCACATTTTAGCTTGAGGGAAATTTCCTCTTGGCACTCATATTCTTATCAAGAGCTGGCACAGCAAATCATCACTCCCTTTGTTGGCGACAGCATCCCATCTGGCGATCTTGCACTGCTGATAAATGATGCATATTCAAGGTTTAGAAATGAGTCGGTTGCGCCATTAGTGCAAACAGGCCCAAATGAATGGGTGTTGGAATTATGGCATGGACCCACCTTGGCATTCAAAGACTTTGCTCTCCAGTTCCTTGGAAATTTGCTGGACTATATTCTAGAAAAGCGTAAGCAAAAGGTTGTTATACTGGGAGCCACTTCAGGAGACACCGGATCCGCAGCAATTGAAGGTTGTCGTAGCTGCTCTAATGTTGATATGTTTATACTGCATCCGCATCAGCGCATCTCAGAGGTTCAGCGGCGCCAGATGACTACAGTCAATGCGATAAATGTTAATAATATCGCGTTACTCGGTAGTTTTGATGATTGTCAAAATTTGGTCAAAGCCTGTTTTTCGGATCAGTCATTTCTTCCTCAGAGCCGTCAACTTGTGGCAGTTAATTCGATTAATTGGGCTCGGATCGTTGCTCAGGTAGTATATTATTTTTGGGCAGCATTGCGTTTAGGGGGTGGCACCAAGCAGATATCGTTTTCTGTTCCGACAGGTAATTTTGGTGATATCTATGCGGGTTATATCGCGCACAAAATGGGATTACCTATAAACCAGTTGATTATAGCCACCAACTCAAATGATATTTTGCACCGCTGTGTTAGTGCTAATGATCACAGCTTGAAACCACTAAAACAAACTTTAGCACCCAGTATGGATATTATGATATCCAGTAACTTCGAACGGTTATTGTTTGATTTATACGATCGGGACGGGATGGCCATAGCCCGCTTGATGTCCGATGCTAAGAATGGAAAGATGTCTCTTAGTAACTCGGTAATGGTTGAATTACGCAAACTTTTTTCCAGTTACAGATGCGACGATAAAAACCTGTTGAGTGTTATCCATTCAGTCTATCAGGAGAGCGGCTACCTCATAGATCCTCACACGGCCATCGGTCTAGATGCGGCCCGAAAATGCCGTGTCTATGTCGATACTCCAATGGTAGCCTTGGCCACAGCTCATCCTGCAAAATTTCCTGAGGCGATAACAAGGGCTGGGCTCGATGATAATCCGAAATTGCCCGAGCACATGTCTGATCTTTTCGAGTCAAAAGAGCGATATACCGTCTTAGGAAATGACCGCACTGACATAGAAAATTTTATTGCTCAGGCTATCAAACGCTAAAAGCATGCTCTGTCACCTCCTAAATCCGAAGTGTCTAACGCATGAAAATGTATCGCGAAAATTAGAAAGAAGCTACTCCAATCAAACACCTTTTTGTCGACTTTTGAAAGGCAAAAAAAAAGTATATATGACACAATGAATCGCATGATTTTAAATTGGGTAATCAGCCCCTTTTTTTAGGACATCGTTATTGATTTTCTCTGTGAGAGCTTTGATATTATGCTAAAAATATTATGTCCATCCGTTCCTAATTTTTAATTTAAAGTTATGGCCCGTATTGTCACTCGAAACTTAGATTGGGATAACAGTCGATTGCCACCAGAGATGCACACAGTATTGCGGCGAATATTTGCTGCAAGAGGGGTGACTAGCATTGAAACGCTCGATCTCGGTTTATCCAATCTGCCTCTACCCGACAGCTTGTTAGGTATCGATAAGGCGATAAGCCGATTGATCGATGCGCTAGTTTCGAATGAGAAAATAATCATTATCGGAGACTTTGATGCAGACGGAGCGACCGGAACGGCTCTGATGCTATTGGGGTTGCAGGCAATGGGGTTTTGTTACGTTGATTACATGGTTCCAAACCGATTTGAATTTGGATATGGACTCACTCCCGAGATTGTTAGCCTTGCATCCAAGAAAAATCCTGATTTATTGGTCACTGTCGACAATGGGATCTCTAGTATTGAGGGCGTATGCTCTGCCAATGATCGATCTATCGATGTGATAATCACAGATCACCATCTTCCAGGCACAGATCTGCCAGATGCCTATGCTATCGTCAATCCCAATCAGGATGGTTGTAAATTTCCATCAAAAAACCTTGCTGGGGTTGGAGTGTGTTTTTTTGTATTGATTGCTTTACGCGCGAGTTTGCGCAAGCGAAATTGGTTCTCAGAAAAGGGTTTGGTTGAACCTAATTTGGCAACTTGGTTAGATCTTGTTGCTTTGGGGACAGTAGCCGACCTAGTTCCGCTAGACCATGTAAATCGGATCCTCGTACAGCAAGGTTTGGTCCGCCTAAGAGCTCAAAAATGCCGGGAAGGAATTTCAGCACTTCTTCGCATATCTGGGAAACAATTCAAGAATTTAGTAGCAGCTGATTTGGGTTTTGCGCTAGGCCCACGAATCAATGCAGCCGGTCGTTTGGACGATATTTCCCTTGGCATTCAGTGTTTGATTACCAATGATAGACTAGATGCATTGCACTTAGCGAATGAATTGGACCAACTTAATCAGAATAGAAAAAAGATCGAGCAAGACATGCAAGAAGAAGCCAATATGCTCATAGAAAAACTTGATCTTAGCAAAATTACAAATTCTGGGGGCGCTATTTGTTTGTTTCACGATGATTGGCACGAGGGCGTTGTTGGATTATTGGCTTCTAAGATCAAGGATAAATATCAGCGTCCAGTTATCGCGTTTGCCCGGGAACGATCTGATAAAAATCTTACGCAGAAAAAATCACAATTGAAGGGCTCCTGCCGCTCAGTGCCGGCTTTGCATATCCGAGATGCTCTTGAGGCAGTTTCGAAACGTCGTCCCCAATTGGTCAATAAATTTGGTGGACATGCAATGGCAGCGGGACTCACTCTTGATGAGGCTAATCTGGAATCTTTTACGCAGGAATTTCAATCTCATGTTTCGCAGCAACTTTCGTTTGAAGATTGTGAAGTGGTCTTCGAGACTGACGGCCAACTTGGGATCGAGCAGCTAACACAGCTAACCGCTGAGCTTCTCAGAGATTATGGGCCTTGGGGACAAAATTTCCCCGAGCCGAGTTTCTCGGGAGAGTTTATCTTGGAACAGCAGAGAGTGGTTGGAAAAAATCATCTCAAACTGGATCTTATACATCCTGATGGAATCCAGCACCTCAATGGCATATATTTCAATATGGACAAGGAAAAATGGCCTAATTACGACGTTAAAAGGGTTAATTGCGTCTATCGTTTGGCTCTAAATGAGTACAGAGGGATACAAAAACTGCAGCTTGTGATCGAGTATCTGGAAACTGTTTAAAGGCCCGGTTCCAATTCCAAAATAGGCGTTAAAAAGGACTTTACTCTCGATTTGATAATTTTTTGTGCTTCAACAGTCGGATGTATGCCGTCAGCCTGAATCATCGATTTGCTTGAAGCTAAGTCTTCGAATTGAAAAGGCATTAGTGGTATTTTGAATTGCAATGCCAATGCAGGGTAGATCGCCGCAAAATTTCCGCTATAGCGCCGTCCATAATTCGCGGGAATTTCCATACCGAATAGCAGTGGTTCAATGTTTTTGTCTTGACACATCAAGATCATCTTCTCAATATTTGTTTTCAGCAGTTTTAATGGGTGACCTCGAAGCCCATCATTGGCCCCGAGCTCAATAAGAACATAATTTGGGTTAAATTCCTCCAGTAGTCTTGGGAGCCTCGCTAAGCCATTACCACTGGTGTCGCCACTAATGCTGGCATTAACTATCTTATATTGAGGTTCCAAGTCAGCCGAAAGAAGTTGCACCCAGCTATTCTCCTCCGGGATACCATAAGATGCGCTCAAACTATCGCCTAGCACAAGTATGGTTGATCCATTGGTGACAGCGCTCAGTAGAAGAAACAAATAAAAAAATCTAGTCATACTATAATACCGGCCTTCAGACCTAATCAGATCAGGTTGCTAAAGCCAACCAACTTAATCAGCATGACAACGGTGGAATGCACTCATGATTGACGTAAGCAATGTTAGCAAGAAAGTATTGGTTTCAAATGTTGAGCTCACGATTCTAGACAGTTTGAGCCTTAAAGTCGAAATTGGAGAAAGTCTTGCCGTTATCGGTCCATCGGGTTCAGGTAAATCGACTCTTCTTGGCATTATGGCGGGCCTTGATGAGCCAAGTACGGGTACAGTAAGTATCGCTGGTATTAACATTACCGATATGAGTGAGGAGGGTCGTGCAGGTGTGAGGACCGAGCATGTTGGTTTTGTCTTTCAGTCATTCCATTTGCTTCAAAGCCTGACTGCGCTAGAAAACGTTTCGCTGCCTTTGGAACTTAAGAGTAGCTCTGAGCCCCAAAACACGGCGACCCAGTACCTCGAGCGGGTTGGATTGGAACACAGAATGCATCACTATCCACGACAATTGTCTGGAGGGGAGCAGCAGCGAGTAGCTCTGGCGCGAGCCTTTGCATGCAGACCAAATATTTTGTTCGCTGATGAGCCAACTGGCAATCTTGATATTGTTACTGGCGAAGCGATTAACAACCTCCTTTTTGAGCTCAATCGTGAAGAGGGGACCACTCTTGTCATTGTGACTCATGAGCAGAGTTTGGCTGCACTCTGTAGTCGTCAACTACATTTGAAAAGTGGACAAAACTTTACCCCAGTAGAGGGGATGAAAGTTAAGTGTTAGTGCCCAGAACTTTTTGGAGAACTTGGCGTAGCGGGCAACTGAAACTGGTTCTCGGATCTCTTGCTCTGGCAGTAGCTGTTGTCACCTCAGTTGCACTTCTAGCTGATCGCGTAGAGAAAGCGCTCACAGACGAGTCTAGCGCGCTTTTGGCGGCTGATCTGGTATTAGAGAGCAATTCTCTGATAGAACCGCATCTTTCAGCCAAAGCGAGAGAACTGGGACTGCAAACCTCAACAATGATGACTTTCGTGTCAATGGTCTACTCAGATGAAGAGATGCATCTAGCGTCTGTGAGGGCGGTCGATGATCGTTACCCGCTGAGAGGTGAGCTGAGTTATTCAATGTTGCCGTTCAGTTCTGATCCAAATGAAGTGAAAGTAGCGAAATCTGGACCTTCATCTGGTGAGACTTGGGTTGATGCACGTATTTTACCTCTGCTAAAAATCGAGCTGGGGGATTATCTTGAATTTGGCGACATCAAACTAAGAGTTAGTCGCGTTTTGATTGAAGAACCAGACTCCCGAGGTTCTTACTCATTCTATGGCGCGCGGATCTTAATTAATATCGATGATGTTGTCCCCGCTGGCGTGATTTTGGCAGGTAGCCGCGTAAAGCATAAACTTTTGGTTGCCCTAGCTAGTGACATAGACCCCATTGTGTTGTCAAATTATCGAGAGTGGTTAGCTGGGTCTTTGACAATCCATCAGCGTGTTGTCGATCCACAAATGGCAGAGGAGACAATAGCGGATTCGATTGACAAAGGACGTCGATTCTTGTTGCTTTCCGGCAGTGTAGGATTGGTTTTGTCTGCTATAGCATTGGCGCTGGCGAGTCACAAGTTCGCGGTCGATGAAGTCATGCAGGTGGGTCTTTACAAGAGCTGGGGACTTTCACGAGGTAGGATTCGAAGATTTTATTTGGGTTATGGTTTATTAATTGCTCTCGTCGGAGCTGCCCTAGGCATTTGCATTGGCGCAGTTGTGCAAGAAGTCTTGGTTTTTTTGATCAGTGACTGGTTACCTATAACTCTTCCCCGAGCCGGCCCAAGACCTGTGCTTGTTGGTTTAGGCACTGGGTTACTATGCGTCATTGGCTTCATGTTGCCGGCGATCTGGCATTTACCTAATTTACCGCCCATGACAGTTCTAAGGAAGGATTTGCCCGTTCAGTCAGTCGGGAGGATATATCGTGGTTTGATAGGTGCGTTGACTATCGCGCTTCTGTTGGTCTGGTATAGCGATAACCTGTTTATCGCCATATCAATTCTATGTGGTCTAATTATTGTGGCTATTACCGCAGCTGGTTTTGGGCTGATATTTTTTCGTCTGGGTAAATGGTTATCTCAGTTTTTGGGGGGAGCTTGGAGACTTGCCCTCGCAAATTTATGGCGTCGGCGCGACCAAAACCTAATACAACTCTTTGGTTTTTCGAGTGCGATTGCGTTGCTTTTGACTATGGCAGTAGTGAGAACGTCACTTATCGATGATTGGAAATTACAACTAGATGAAGATACGCCGAATCATTTTTTGATTAATGTTGCGCCTTATGAGCTTTCTGGAGTAGAGGCCGTGATTAAAAAGCACTCTCTTGACACTGTAGGTTGGTATTCAATGGTTCGAGGTCGGCTGCGTCAATTTAATGGAGAGGAGATCGCTCCTGAAAGGCGAGAGACTCATGAGTCACTGCGGAGAGAACTCAACCTTAGTTGGGCACAAAAATTACCAGCTGGCAATTCGATAGTGACAGGACGGTGGTGGGAAGCTTCGTCAGTGGCTTTTGACAACGGTACCGTACCGGTCTCTGTAGAGACTGATTTGGCAGGTGAACTGGGCTTGAACTTGGGTGATCGTCTCACATTTAGTATCGGAGGTTTGAGCTTTGAGGCAAAGATTGCTAGCACGAGGAGTCTCAACTGGGACAATATGACTCCGAATTTCTATTTCTTATTTCCAGAGGGCGTTCTTGAAAATTTTCCTCGCACCCATATGACCAGCCTGCTAATTCCTCCAGAAAGAAAACTAGTTCTTAATGACCTGTTAAGAAATTATCCGACGGTTCAGGTGATTGAGTTAGATAGGATTATAGAGCGTATTCGAAAAATAGTGGAGCAGATCACTCGAGGTATCGAGGTGATGACAGCCATAATTCTGGCCTGTGGGGTGCTTGTAATGTTCTCTGCGGTGACTTTATCAATGTCTGAACGTCTCCATGAGAGTGCGATACTTAGGACAATGGGCAGTTCTAGTAGACTGATACTTTCCGTTCAATCGATCGAATTTACCAGCTTAGGTGTTACTGCCGGTTTGTTAGCCGCGCTGGGTGCTCAAATGGCGATTGGTATGATTCAACAGCTTCTTTTTGATTCGATGTGGGTATTCCACGCATGGATTTGGGTTGCTGGTCCAGTAGCCGGTGGTTTGGTGATTGGAGTTCTGGGCACTTCGTTTAGCAGGAAATCCACTGTTCGGGCTCCGCTAGACTTGCTGCGTGAGCTTTAGGGCGCTTTCGTAACTTTAGTTTGCAGTAGGGAGCTGCAAGTGGAAGGTCGTTCCTTCCCTCTCGTTTGATGTAACGGCAATATTGCCTTGATGCTGATCTACGACAATGAAATGTGTGAAAGACAGCCGACTGTCTGCTGGATAATGATGTCGGTTAGGACCTTGATTGGCGAAAGGCTCGAAAATATATTGCTGCTCTTTTTCGTTTATTGCAACTCCATTGTGATAGATGCGTACGGTAATGCCATGTCCTTCATCTATTGTTGATATATTTATTCTTGGAGTATGGTCCGCGTCGTCAATAGCACCCAACGCGTAGCATGCATGCCTTAATAGGCTGAGAAAAACTTGTTGTATCTCGGTTGTTTGACATAGGATTTCAGGTAGATTATCTGCATGTTGTTGACTCACAGATATATCTTTAAAACGCAACCCAGATGGATTAGAAAGTAGGGTATTTGCTAGCTCGAGGCTATTTTCAATCGTTTTAATGATGTTGGTTGCCTTTTTCTCCTCGCCTCCGCCGGTCGAGAAGGCGACTAAATTCTCTACTATGGAGGTTGCCTGTTGCCCGCTAATGAGAGCATTTTCTAGAAGCTCGTTGAGCTCGATGGGGTCAGGTGACTGTTCAGCCAAAGCTTGACGAACAACCTGGAGATCTTTCAAACTGGCGCTCAAAGGGAGGTTAATATCATGAGCCATCACAGCTGCCATCTCACCCATCGAGGACATTTTGTCTCTCTGAATCAGCAGGTTGTTGTTGTTAACCTGCTCGGTTACATTGTCAATTAGGATTACTACGCCTGTCTCCAATTGGTTGTGCAAGGGATAAACGAGAATGTTAAAATGATACTGTTCTCTCTGACTATATTTTAGTGATACTGCTTTTCGGTCAGTCCTTGAACGGTCCACGTTTTGTTGCGTTAGAGGTATTTCTTGATAGCATTCCCATAGATTATTCCCGAGGGCGTGCTTCGCATCGATACCGCTAATATTTTCGGCCTGCCGGTTCCATTGAGTGATCCTATTTTGGTCGTCAAGGCCAATAAGCATCAATGGCATCGATCGCAGTATATCCGTTATATATGCTTCTGAGCCTCTCAGCTGATTTGTGGTATTAAGGTGTTCTTTGATTTCTTCTGCGAGGGCTATATTGGTGCTTTGCAGTAACTTGTTTGCTTCATTTAAGTTAGATGTGCGTTCCTCCACTCGATTTTCCAGTTGCTCCCGAATCTTTTCCAACTCTGAATTATAGCGATTCACTTGGCGCCGGCTGAGGAACAGTTTTATTGCGGTAAATGAGAGAGCGAGAATTAAAATGCTACTGGAGGTATTCGCGACGTATTGCCAGTTTGTTTCCCCCCCGGGGAGCTGATTTTCACGCCAAAGCCAAAAGATATCAGCCCTCGCAGCCTGACAAAGAAAACTCGAAATTATCACACATGCTCTAAGCACTAGTTTCATTGATGAACTTCCTAGATTTGTGAGTCTCTTTTACATTATAACCGTCCAAAACATTTTGTCAGTGATTGCTTGACCCAAACTTGATCTAAGTGCGAGCACATATTCTTCAGTTTAGAGAATATTTTTTCTGATTTAACATGGCGAGGTTAAGAGGAACAGCTAACTGAGATAGCAGATGCCCACTTAGGTGGGTTAGAAGCAAACCGTCTCATTTCTGGATGTTCATCATAAGGAGCTTGAAGGGTGGTTAATAGGTTATTAACCAAACTGTAATCCTTTTTTTCGGCCGCATCGATGGCCTCTTGCGCTATGTAATTGCGCAGGACATACTTTGGGTTAACAGCCAGCATGTTCGAGCGACGTTCTTTTCTAGGCAAGTTAAGTTGACGGAGTCGATCATCATAGTCAGAGCACCAGGAATCAAAACCGGCTCTATTTTTAAACAAGTTCGCCAAGAAAGCATTTTCTTCGCGGGATCGGTATTCGCAAATTGACCGGAAAAAGTTTGTGTAGTCTATTTGTTCTGCTTCGAGTATTAATAGAAGCCGATCAATAAATTGGGAATCAGCTTCACTAACATCTGTTATCCCTAGCTTTGCCCCCATCAACTCATAATATTTCTTTCGAAACGTAGTTTCATAGGTTTTTAAGATGGCCGTCAGTTCTTCAACGGAGATCAAAGATACTAAGGCATTAGCTAGAGCATTCAGATTCCACAGACCTATGGATGGTTGGTTTTCAAAGGCGTATCGTCCATGACTATCGGAGCTATTACAAATGAACTTGGGGTCATAGCTATCAATGAAACCGAAGGGGCCGTAATCAATCGTTTCGCCAAGTATGGACATGTTGTCCGTGTTCATTACACCATGAGCAAAACCGACTGACTGCCATTTGGCAATAGTTTTGGCAGTTTGCTCTACCGCATTTTCGAATAGCCTGCGATACCCGTCTGGACCGATATTCGAATTAGGGAAATGTCTTTGGATAATGTAGTCCGCTAGTTTTTTCACGCCATCTCTTTCACCACGGTAGTGAAAATGTTCAAAAGAACCGAAGCGAATATGACTCCGGGCGACACGGCAAACAATTGCAGCTCGTTCAACACCTTCTCGATATACGGGAGTCGAACTGTCAATTAAGCACAGAGCACGAGTTGTTTCAATGCCTAGGCCGTTCATCGCCTCTGAGCAGAGGTATTCTCGGATGCTAGATCTAAGAACCGCGCGCCCATCAGCAAAACGAGAGTAGGGGGTCGTACCAGAGCCTTTAAGCTGGATATCCCAAAGTTCCCCAGAGACATCTATCTCACCGAGGGTCATAGCTCGCCCATCGCCGAGTTGCCCGGCCCAAACACCAAATTGATGACCAGAGTAGACCAGAGCTATCGGTTTAACCGAGCTTGGGACGAAGTTACCGCTAAACATTTCCAAGGTATCTGGATCGTCTAGGTAGTTGTCATCGATTCCAAGAATTTCTGCCAGGTTAGAGTTGCTGCTCACAACACAACTATGTTCAAGCCCTTGAGGAGATATTTTACTGAGATACTCAATGTCGGTATCGCCAAACGCATCTAGAAAATGATGAGAAAGTTTCTTTGAAAATAGATCCATTATTTACACATTATAATTTGTTAGTACTTCAATCCCAATAGCCATTTCAAGGATACTCCTCATGAGAGAACATCCCTGCTTGAGAAAGATCTAGACGGCCCAACTTGCTTTCGAGAAGGCTGCTCACATAGAGCCAATCATCAAGTTCCAATGCGCCGGTAATACTGTGATAAGAGCCGCTGGGATCTTGAAGTGAAGAAATGATATTTCCTGATTCATCGATAGCAAAGACATGGCTATATTGCCGTATGGCTGGTCTAATCGAGCGAGGAAGCCTCTGAATGATTTCTCGTAACCATGGGAATGTAGACAATGCGTCTAGCGTGGAGTCTCTGGGTGCTACTAATCCAATCCAATAACGACCATTTTGACCGCGCACAATATTGTCGGGAAAGCCAGGCAGATTTTCAACAAGGATTTCTCTTTGGCCGACGCGATCACCTTGTAACCAGTACTTAATTATGCGGTAGCTTCCGGTCTCAGCAACCAAAAGAAAATGTCCCTCTGCATCCACAGCGACGCCATTTGCAAAATTTAGGCCATCGAACAGGTTAGAGGTTGTTTTGGTTTTTGGCTCATGGACTAGGATGCGGCCGTGCCCACCGTGTTCGATTATATCCAGAAGACTGGCCTCATATGTTCCGCCGAATTCAAGCGCGCCAAATTTGGTTGATGCGTCGCTGAAATAAATCCTTCCATCTGGGCCAACATCGACATCGTCCGCATATTTTATTGGGGAACCGTTAATTTGGTTGGCCAATATGCTGACCGTTTTATTGGGCGAAATGCTTAGCAATCCCAAAAAAGCATCTGCCACCAAAAGATTTGAGTTTTGATCAAATGCAATACCAAGGGGTCTTCCACCTGTGTTGACCCACCTCTCTGAAATGCCGGTGCTAGGGTTGTGTCGAAGAATCCATCCTTCGCCAGAAGAGGCATAGACCATGCCATCATCGCTCAAAGCTAAGCCTTCAGGCCCATGAGTCCCGGCGATTTCGAAGAATTCTAGTTCCTCAAGTAATGTGTTTTGCCTAAAAGCCCCAATATAGCCTGAATTGTTTGGTGAGTCCCAGCGCTTTGGATCGACAGGTGTTGGCCAAAAATTGAAGTAGGTAATTGCTAGTATTACTGAAACCCATAAAATCGAGCGCATAAATAATACTCCTTACAAAAAAACATTAGTGCTCGCCATACTGCAGTTCTTCTGATTGATTTTCAATCTTATGCAGGTGATTTGGCGTGTCGCATTCAGTCAGGTAGTATGTCGCACTCATTTGAATCAACACGAGGTCTTCTGTGGAAGTAAACTTGATTACTGGAGTTATTGAAGAGCTGCAAGCTCGCACCGAGTTGCTTCGGGGGTATCTTTGACTACATGGGGTGCAAAGAGCGGCTCTCGGAAGTGGAATTGGAACTGGCCGAGCCTGAGGTTTGGAATGATGCTGATCGAGCTCAAATTCTGGGGCGTGAGCGATCAAAGTTACAGCATGTAGTCGCTTCCATCGACTCTCTGTTTAATGGGCTTAGTGATGCTAGCGAGTTACTAAAGATGGCATCAGCGGAATCTGATTCAGAGATGTTGGAAGAGGTCGATCTTGAGGTCAAGGCATTGGAGGGCGAGTTGTCAAAACTCGAATTCAGGCGAATGTTTTCTGGTGAAAGCGATGAGAATAACGCGTTTCTAGATATTCAGTCGGGCTCTGGTGGCACGGAAGCTCAAGATTGGGCGGAGATGCTTCTGCGTATGTACCTCCGTTGGGCTGCTGATAAAGGTTTTTCAGCTGAACTGGTGGAGTATTCTACGGGAGACGTTGCCGGGATTAAAAGCGCAACTGTGCAGGTGACAGGTGAATATGCTTACGGTTGGTTGCGCACAGAGATCGGTGTGCACCGGTTGGTAAGAAAGTCACCTTTTGATTCGGGCAACCGACGTCATACGTCTTTTGCCTCTATTTTTGTTTCACCTGAGATCGATGATGACATAGAAATTGATATCAGTCCGGCAGATGTGCGGACTGATACTTATCGGGCTTCGGGAGCGGGGGGACAGCACGTGAATAAAACAGATTCTGCGGTTCGTCTAACTCATCAACCCTCTGGCATCGTGGTACAATGCCAAAACCAGCGATCGCAGCACCAGAACCGAGAAAAATGCTGGCAAATGTTGCGGGCCCGCCTTTATGAATTAGAGTTTCAGAAACGCAGGACAGCCGCGCAGGTGACTGAGGAAAGCAAGTCGGATATCGGTTGGGGTAGTCAAATTCGATCTTATGTATTAGATGACGCGCGTGTCAAAGATCTACGCACAAACATAGAGACGCGAAATACTCAGGCAGTCTTAGATGGTAAGTTAGACAAGTTTATTGTAGCGTCTTTAAAAGCTGGGTTATAAGCGGCTTCCCAATAACTCAGATTATTCAGGTTAATTTTTAATATGACTGATAAGCAAGACTACAACCGATTGATTTTGGAGCGCAGGAGGAAACTTGAAGATTTGCGACAGCAAAGCGACTTCATATTTCCAAATGATTTTCGGCCAGAACATTCAGCAAAATATCTGCAATCAGAATTCTCCCATGTGAGCAAAAATGATCTTGAGGAGCGGAACTTTATTGCGAGTGTTGCCGGCAGGATTATTAGGAATCGAGGCGCTTTCGTGGTTTTGCAGGACAGCTCGGCCATCATCCAATTATATGTCACCAAAAACGCCAGGGAATTTGTTAAAAGTCTAGATCTTGGCGACATAATAGGAGCTATCGGTCCTTTGCAGCGCTCCAACAAAGGTGATCTTTTTATCCAGATGGATGAGTGGCGATTGTTAACTAAGTCGTTACGTCCGCTTCCGGACAAATTTCATGGGCTTGCTGATCAAGAACTGAGATATCGACAGCGTTATGTGGATCTGATAGTTAATCCAAAAGTCAGAGACACCTTCAGGTTGCGGTCAGAGATAATTACATTTCTGAGAGGCTATCTAAATGCAAAAAGTTTTTTAGAAGTCGAGACCCCGATGCTGCAAGTTATCCCGGGTGGAGCTGTCGCAAGACCCTTTGTGACGCATCATAATGCCTTGGATATAGACATGTATTTGCGTGTAGCTCCAGAGCTGTACTTAAAGAGGCTGGTGGTAGGAGGTTTTGAGCGAGTTTATGAGATAAATCGTAATTTTCGTAATGAAGGCTTGTCCACTCGGCACAATCCGGAATTTACAATGTTGGAATTTTATCAAGCTTATGCTGACTACCTTGATGCAATGAACCTTACGGAGGATATGCTTCGCAATCTGACCCAATCAGTATTGGGCTCCACACAGGTAACAAATACCGATCACAGTGAAGAGACAGGAGGTTATAAGGAGTTAGTCATAGATTTTGGGAAACCTTTTGCTCGTTTCTCGATGTTCGATTCGATTGTTCATTACAACCCCTCGATTAATCCTGAAAGCTTGGATAGATTAGACTCAGCTCGAGCATTAGCACTTTCCCTCAATATTGCTGTGAAAGATACTTGGGGACTAGGAAAATTACAATTAGAAATTTTTGAAAGGACCGTTGAATCTCAACTTGAGCAGCCTACTTTTATAACTCAATATCCTGCAGAAGTATCTCCTCTCTCCAGGAGGAGTGACTCTGATCCATCATTAACGGATAGATTCGAGTTATTCATTGGGGGAAGAGAGATTGCAAATGGGTTTTCTGAGTTAAATGATGCCGAGGATCAGGCAGACCGCTTTAAGCAGCAAGTGTTGGAGAGGAATCGTGGTGATGAAGAGGCGATGCATTTCGATGAAGATTATATTCGTGCATTAGAGTACGGATTGCCGCCCACTGTTGGGGAAGGGATTGGCATTGACCGACTCGTTATGATACTTACCGATTCGAGCTCAATTCGTGATGTGCTGTTATTCCCTCATATGCGACCCGAATGAGTCAACGCAGCTTCGGAGGGATGCAATATTTCTGATTTCATCGGCTTGCTGGCACTCTCAATTGTGTTTCCTCTGACCAGCGAGTGTGTTACAAACAACGATGCGGTGAGAAGAAGAACAGCGCCGCCTTGATGAGCTGTAGCTAATACTACAGGCATGTGCGTCACAAGCGTTGTGATACCCAAAACAACCTGAATAATCATCATAGCAAACATACATAAAATACCCGTTCTTATGGGTCCCTGAGGATTGGCTCTCATCGCAAAAAAAGTGAATGTCGAGACCATTAACACTATGAGGTAGGCAAACATTCTGTGATTGAACTGAATGGTTACAAGATCTTCAAAAGCTGAGAGCCAAATTGGACTCATTGAGTAGAGCTCTGGCGGGAAAAAACTATTCCCCATCAGTGGAAACGTCGGGTAAAGATAGCCAGCTTTGGTGCCGGCCACGAGCCCCCCTGAAAGAATCATCATAAAAATGGCGCAGCTAATGATGGTGGACCCGAGCCGCAAGCTGCCTAGCTGCCCCTCGTGTTTGAACAGCAGGTCCCAGGCTACCCAAATGATGCCCATATAAATTAATACGGCTGTCCCCAAGTGGGAAGTCAACCTGTACTGGCTGACGTTAGGATCGTCTACTAACCCGCTCTTCACCATGTACCATCCCAGAAGACCCTGAAAACCTCCCATGATAAATAGTATCCCCAATTTTGGGGTAAGTCCGTGTCTCAATCGGTTTGTAAAATAGAAAAACACAAAGGGCACTAAAAACAACATGCCAATAAACCGACCCAATACACGATGGAAATACTCAAATAAAAAAATCTTCTTAAAATCAGTGAGCGCCATACCGAAATTTTTTTTCTGGTACTCTGGAAACTGCTGATATTTCAAGAACTCTTTTTCCCAATCGGCCTCCGTTATGGGGGGAATAATCCCAGTAACTGGATGCCAATCCACCATAGAAAGCCCTGATTGAGTGAGCCGAGTCACGGCACCCAGTAGAATCATACCGAAGATGGTACCTGCACAGATCAGAAGCCAGTAGGCTACCTGCCTGTCATAGCGATCTTGCTGCAATTCGGTTGCTGTTACATCCATTTTTGTCTCAGTTTTTCCTTAAAATTCTAGTACAATACGTACGCAAATTGTTGGGGTATAGACCTGCCCGTAGCAGTTAATCTTCATTTTAATCATATTAAAAACCCATGGTCTCATTGTTAGATAGGGGCTCAATGCTCTTTTTGCTTATCCAGTTTCCCAAAATCAAAAGTCAAAAATGAAAGCTCGGCGATTGGATCAGTAGTCGAGTTGAAATTCACGCGCATCTATATCAGTTTCGTCGTTAATTGTGAGGTTTGAAAATTCGTTTGCTGAATCAGATACTACAGCTAAAATCTCTGTATTACTCGGACTACTCCTTGCAGCACTGGCTATTAATCCTATACTTTTCCCATTAGCTTTATTTATGGTATCTCCGGCCTGAGGTAAATCATTCAGTGCGCAAAGAAGATGACGGATCCGTCGCTTCACGGCTCCGCGATAATGAGCTCGCGCAATTATTTCTTGCCCCGTATAACACCCTTTTTTGAAATCTATAAAGTCCATTCTATCCAAATTGAGCATCTGCGGTATAAACAAATCAGTTGTATATTCTGTGACCTCAGCGAAGCCAGTGCGCAAAAGCAAGAGGTCGGCAAGATCCTCTCCAATAGGTCTAAAATTGTCAAGCAGATCTGTTACGCTTACTATGTTTTTAAACTTATATGTCAGGGCGTATATTTCTTTCCCCAAGTAGTTGAGATGGAACGCCGGCGTTTTTCTCTCAGATGCCTTGCGAGGCAGCGATTCTTTCACGCGCTGGCCTAAAATGTCAGCCATTTTTGGTCCGGTGATGACAAAGCTTTGATACTCTTGGCTTATATCAGATATTGACGTCTTGAAAAATGGAGAATATTTTTGCAGGCTTTGAATGGCCGAGTTTGTGAGCGAGGGATGCATCTCCAAGATGATATCTTCATTCTCATCACAATGCCCAGAGAACATAAAAATGATTTTTCCTTTGGGGGTGCAATGGGCCCCGCGGCACACTGAGTAAGGGTCCAATGATTGTATATCGCATGTAACTTGGCCTTGCAGAAACCGCCTGCTATCAATCCCACTGATCTTGATAAAACCTCTTTTTCTCGGACAGACTAAGTTAGTGTCTGTTAATCTGTTGTAATCCTCAGTTTTTTCTCCGAATGATGCAATGCGATCACCCCATTGCATATCAGGCGGTATCGTATATCTGCCAAATAATCTGCTAAGATCCATTTTTATCCTTTAAGGTCTCAGAAAAATTTGAATTTCGGGAATTTAGGAGGATTCTAACCGAGAATGGGAGTGGTATGAATAGAAATCGACTTCTTTGGGCTTGCCGTCGAGGTATGTTGGAATTGGACCTGTTGCTCAGGCCATTTGTCGAGAGTCATTATGAGCATCTCTCTGATACAGATAAATTGGCGTTTGAAGTCCTTTTGGAACAGGAGGACCAAGTGTTGTACCAATGGCTATTATCGCGTCAAATGCCGCCAGATGAAAGTTTTTGCCGAATAGTGGACATTGTTTTAGCTGCCCATTGCAAGAGTGCGTCTGGAGCATGAGAGCGCTATCAAAGGGATATAGACGCAGCTGTTTGGTGCTTCGCCTATTCAGTCAAAACGGTCAGGAACAATGATTGAATCTCTTGCGTCTTGAGACAATGCAGGATAGTCGAGAGTGTAATGAAGCCCGCGACTTTCTCGACGAAGAGAGGCGCATCGAATAATCAAGTCTGAGACCGTAACCAAGTTTCGCAGCTCCAACAGGTCACGATTTATTTTATAATTTCCGTAATAGTCTTGGATCTCTTTCTTGAGCAATTCAATTCGATTTTGAGCTCTTTCTAAGCGCTTGTTCGTCCTAACAATCCCAACATAGTCCCACATAAATCGCCTTAATTCATCCCAGTTATGCGAAATGACCACTTCTTCATCTGAATGGAGTACTCTAGATTCATCCCAGTCTTTAATTGGGTTTGGGCTTTCTATTTGCGATGTGCCTCCATTGATAGATTCAGCTGCCGCGCGGGCATAAACTATACATTCTAAAAGAGAATTGCTGGCCATTCGATTTGCACCATGTAGCCCGGTACAAGCGTTTTCGCCTACTGCATAGAGATTAATGAGATCTGTTTGAGCTCGTTTGTCTACCAATATCCCTCCACATGTGTAATGTGCCGCCGGAACAATCGGGATTGGGTCACGTGTAATATCAATGTTAAATTGCAGACACTTTTCATACATATTGGGAAAGCGGTCTATGATGAATCTCGAGGGTTTATGACTAATGTCTAGAAAAAGACAATCGCTACCCAAACGTTTCATTTCATGATCGATTGCTCGAGCAACCACATCACGTGGGGCGAGTTCTGCAGATTTGTGGAAGTGATGCATAAAGCGATTGCCATCAGGTAGTTGCAAAAGCGCGCCTTCGCCTCTTAAAGCTTCTGTGATCAGAAATGACTTTGCATTTGGATGGTATAGACATGTAGGATGAAATTGGTTGAATTCCAAGTTTGCAATTCGGCACCCTCGACGCCAGGCCATTGCAATGCCGTCTCCGGTTGCGCCGTCTGGATTGCTAGTGTAAAGATATGATTTGCTGGCACCGCCAGTTGCAAGAACGACATTCTTGGCACTGAGGGCCTGCACGGTTTTTTGCTTAACATCCAAAAAGTAGGCCCCGACACAACGGCTTTTTCGAGATATGGCATGTGCTTGCGTTACCAAATCAATAGCACAATAATTCTCAAACACGGTTACGTTTTTTGCCGCTAATACCCGTTCTACAAGTGCACTGGTAACAGCTTTACCGGTGGCATCAGCGCTATGCACTATCCTACGATGACTGTGACCGCCCTCTTGGGTAAGATGATAGTTCTTTTCATTTTCGTTTCTGGTGAAATCTACGCCTTGATTTATGAGCCATTGAACAGCGTTCGGCCCATTTTCAACCACAAAACGCACGGTATCGCTATGGCATAGTCCCGCTCCGGCAATTTCGGTGTCTCGCACATGAGCTTCTTTAGTATCGTTTTTGTCTAAAACTGCAGCTATTCCTCCCTGCGCAAGCCATGAGGCGCCGCCTTGGAGGGTCGATTTGCTGATGATTGCAATACGATAACTTTCTTCAATGGACAGCGCTAGGGTTAAACCCGCAACGCCGCTTCCTACAATCAAAACATCAAAATATTTATTTTGTTCCATTCTTTCGACATACACGTTGGGAACGTCATGATAATATATCAGCCAACTGATTGGCAGTCGCATCAATTATGACAGTAGGGTTTTTGCCAAGTAAAAAGTTTTAGAGTTCTCCTTTTTCCCAGATTATTTAAGTAACATGTTCCGAAATCATGCTCAAAAAAAATGACACTGCTGATGAACAATTGATAGCAATTGCTAAAAAAGGCGACCGAAATGCCTTTGAGCTCCTTGTGATTAAATATCAATTTAAGGTCAGAGCGGTTGTCTCAAAGTTTTTAAGGGATAGTAATGATGTCGATGACGTCACTCAGGACACATTTGTGGCAGCCTATCGAGCGCTCGAGAACTTTCGAGGCGGCTCCCAGTTTTACACCTGGTTGTATCGAATCGCTGTAAATACTGCTAAGAATCATGCTTTATCGAGTGCCCGCCGCGCGCCAGCCGTAGATGTGGAGATTGACCTGGCCGAAACAGGCTATGGAAATGAGAAATTGCACGAGATAGAAAACCCCGAAACTCGGTTATTTTGTCAACAGTTGGCAGCCATAATACGAAAAATTATTGATGACTTGCCTGAAGACATGCGAACAGCCGTATCGCTGAGAGAATATGGGAATCTTAGTTATGAAGAAATTGCAGAAATCATGGGTTGTCCGACGGGAACCATTCGATCGCGGTTATATCGAGCTCGAGAGATAATCGACAGAAAGGTTCAACAATTTTTAGACGGAAATTAATTACTTATGGAACAAATCTGAAATAGAATTGTCATATATAAGGTGCTCGCGCAATTAAAACCAATTGGGGTGGCTATATGCCTGGAGTAAGGGATGAACTGAAGGAGTCGCTATCAGCACTTATGGATGGTGAATCCAATGAGTTAGAGAAACGCCAAATTTTGGCCGCGCTCTCCACATCTGAGCGAGAAGATCTGTTGAAGATCTGGAACCGATACCAGATTTCTTCATCAATAATTAGAGGTGAAAATCTGCTTGCTGACACTGATTACAGAAATGATATATCTAGCAGTATTAGTGGCTGGTCTTTTGATAATTCAAAACCATCATATGCCCTGCAAGATATCTTCAAGCAATTTGGAGTGGCCGCTTCTGTTGCTGTGGTTACTATTCTTCTGGTACAGAAATTTAACGGGGCATCAGTGGAAGGGAACTTTAATGCTTCGCCAGCTCAGCAACTGCAAGTTAACTCTCAAAAGGAACATTCGATTCGACATCCTGCTGGATTCAAACCCTCTATTGACGTTCAGACTGTAAGCGCTGAAATTCCAAGAGTGAA
>CAJWMT010000031.1:0-24937 GCA_913044275.1 uncultured Cellvibrionales bacterium | reverse complement strand
GTTATCTGGATAATAGCCTTCAAGATGCAAATTTAAATCTAAATCTAAATCTAAATATGACACGCTCGGCAGGGTTCAAAAATCATCACTTTGTTCCTAAATACGTGGTCTATGATCAACTTCAAAAAATAGTATGTTATAAGCAGAACGTGAGAATATTTCAGTCACTTCGCTGCACCGTGCGTGAGAGGGACCCTCACCGAAGCTTGCCCAATGATTTTAGCTAAGTCTTCACTCTGAACCCGACCAAAAACTAATGCTCTCCTCCATCATAGCGTTAATCTAATTTAATAAAGGAAGTATCGAATGTGGCTTGATAAATTCATAACTACCCAAAATCTTAATCAAAGCGGGTAGGACTGGCATCTTGTTAAATCAAAAATTAGGCCTTGATTTATGACGAAAACTGCAGACACAAACCCGTTTTACACCATTAAAATGGGATACTTTTGACCACCCATTAGGTCTGATAAGACATTAAAAGAATTACTGAGCCAATTTTTCCTTAATTCTGGCCGACCGACCTGACCGTTCTCGTAGATAATAGAGTTTTGCCTGTCGAACAGCGCCTCGCCGCTTAATTTCAATGCTTTCAAGCAATGGGCTGTATGTTTGAAAAGTACGTTCCACTCCTACGCCATTAGAAATCTTGCGAACGGTGAAAGCTGAATTCAGGCCTCTATTTCGCTTGCCTAGAACAATGCCTTCAAAAGCTTGCAAACGCTCTCTGGAACCCTCTTTTACTTTTACCCGGACGATAACCTGATCCCCAGGACTAAAATCGGGAATAGTTTTAGTCATCTGCTCCTGCTCAAGTTCAGCTATCAACGGTATCTTATTACTCATTGAATACTCCTCAATCAAATCAATGTGAGACAATTATTTTTCTCGATTTAACTACACTTTAAGTTCGAAATCTTCATCCATAGCATCTAAAAGTTTCGTTTGTTCCAAGTTAAGCACCATAGCGTCTAACAACTCAGGTCGTCTATCTCTGGTTCGTTTTAAAGAGCATTTCATGCGCCACAGCCTGATTTGCTCATGATTCCCAGACAAGAGAACTGTCGGCACCATTTCGCCAGCAACCGAATCGGGACGAGTATATTGAGCGTGCCCCAAAAGCCCTTGGCTAAACGACCCCTCTTCTGCAGACTGAGCATGACCCAACGCCCCAGGAATATTGCGTATTAACGCATCCAACATAACCATAGCAGGCAACTCTCCGCCGCTTAAGACATAATCACCAATCGACCATTCCTCATCCACCTCCTGCTTAATAAATCTCTCATCCACCCCCTCGTAACGCCCAGCAACTAAAATAAATCCTTCACAACTTGAAAAACTTTTTAAGTGTTTCTGTTTTAACACTTTGCCCTGCGGAGACATGTAGACCACTCTATGATCAGTCGATCCCATCCAAACCTTAGCATCTGCCAAAGCCCTGCTAAGCGGTTCCGCCATCATTACCATACCCGGTCCGCCCCCATAGGGACGGGAATCCACGCACTGATGAGGATCATCAGCATAGTTTCTCGGGTTATACAGCCGAAGTTCAATGAGTCCATTTTCAAACGCTCGACCACTAACCCCATACTTTGAAAGAGCATCGAACATCTCTGGAAATAACGAAACCACTGCAACCTTCAAGTCAAAAAATCCCCACTAATTTTAAAAGTCTGGGTCCCAATTAACCTCAATAACTTGCTTTTGGAGATCAACCGACAACACATAGTCCCTTATGTAAGGGATAAGCCGCTCTTTTTTGTCAATGCTCTCCTCACCTCCACTGACTATCAACACGTCATTCGCACCAGTCGCCATTATGTTTGAAACATGCCCTAAGTTTACAGCTCCTCCCTCATAATCACTAATCACGTTAAGCCCAATCAGCTGATACCAATAAAAACTATCACCTGGTAGTTTCGGGAATATCGCGAAGTCCACCAAAATGTCCTTCTTGCACCAATCTTTTGCCTTGTCTCTATCTGCTACTCCTTTTAAGCGAACAATAAGTCCATTGCTTTGCAATTTCCAATCGTCTAGGAGTAATTCTTTGAAGATTCCTTTGCTTTCTACCCACCAAGGTTTATACGTTAGTATATTCTCCTTCACCTCCGTGTATGACCAAACCTTGATCCAGCCGTTAACACCATGAGCGGAAGCCAAGCGCCCCACAACCACTTTGTGTTGAAAATTACAGCTGTTTGACCCCACCATGTCAGGCGCCGCGCTTATGCCGCGTTCTTTTTCGCTTCCTTGAGCAATCCGAGAACTCGTGCACTAACCTGAGCGCCTTGGTCACGCCAATATGAAATCCTTTCGAGATCTATCCTAAGCCTTTCTTCAGCGCCCCTCGCAAGAGGATTAAAAAAGCCTACACGTTCAATGAACCGCTTGTTCCTCGCTTTACGAGAGTCAGCTACTGTAATGTGATAGAAAGGTCGCTTTTTGACGCCGCCCCGGGCTAATCGTATTGTTACCATAAACGGAAATCCTTAGTTTTACACGGAGGTTGTCTAAACCTCTTTCAATATGTGCATCCTCGTTAGACGTTTAGTTTGTCAAATGGCGCATCATCATACGCGAAAAGATATGTGAACTAAACATCTTTAGAGTAATACGATTTTAATATAGGGTTAAAACTCATTTTTACTGGTTCTGTTCGTGCCCACACCACTAAAATTTGCGAGTTGCCCCCGAGGAATATGGGTTTTTAAATCCTGAGCCACCAGTTAGCCCTCGAATCATGTTTTGCATTCCCTTTCCTTTCATCTTTTTCATCATTTTGCTCATTTGCTTGTGCTGCTTTATTAATCTGTTCAGATCCTGGATGGTTGTTCCTGATCCCGCAGTAATTCGGCGCTTCCGAGAACCGTTCAAAATTTCGGGATTACGTCGCTCTTGCTTCGTCATCGAGTCAATAATGACCTCCATTCGACTAAATTCATCAGAAACATTGGAGTCTGATGCCATTTGATTAATATTATTCATCCCGGGTATTTTATCAATCAAACCGCCTACACCGCCCATTTTTTGCATTTGTTGAATTTGTTCTCGCAAATCATCCAGATCAAAGCCAGATCCACGCGCAACTTTTCCCGCTAGTTTTTGAGCTTTTTCTTTATCGATCTTGCGCTCAATATCTTCGATAAGGGAGAGCATATCGCCCATACCCAGTATCCGCGAAACCAACCGTTCCGGATGAAAGGGTTCAAGGGAATCGATCTTCTCACCGACTCCAATAAACTTGATAGGCTTTCCTGTAATCTGTCGGACGGAAAGCGCAGCTCCCCCTCGGGTATCACCGTCTAGTTTTGTTAAAATAATCCCAGTTAGATCTATTCGTTCATTGAAAGACTTTGCAATATTCAATGCATCTTGCCCAACCATTGAATCGATAACGAATAGCGTTTCAGCCGGCTTGGCGATATCGCAAATGGACTTCAATTCTGACATCATTTCATGATCGATGTGCAAGCGTCCAGCGGTGTCGATAATCAGAACGTCAGCGAGATTTTTTTTAGCGGCAGCAATTGCCGATTCAATAGTTTCAGTGGGCTTATCTAAAGTGTTAGTAGGGAAACAATCCACACCCACTTCGGAAGCCAGAATTTCTAGCTGCTTAATAGCGGCCGCCCTGTTTCTATCAACAGAGACCATCATTACTTTTTTACGATGCCGCTCTTTCAGATAACGGGCTAATTTGGCAGAGGATGTAGTCTTTCCAGAACCTTGCATTCCGGTCATTAAGATGACTGCAGGAGGTTGAACCGATATTTCTAAGCTTTGATTCTCTTCACCCATCACTTTAGTTAATTCTGCTTCAACAATTTTTAGAAATTGTTGTCCCGGGTTAAGGCTATTTCTAACCTCGTGGCCAAGCGCTCTTTCTTTAACATGCGATAGAAAGTCCTTAACTACTGGTAAAGCAACATCCGCCTCCAACAGTGCCACCTGCACATCTCTGAGAGTCTCCTCGATATTACTCTCGCTGATGCTGGCTTTTCCCGATATTTTTTTAAAAGCGGTGGACAGGCGCTCGCTTAGATTCTTAAACATGGCCATGGCTCAATATCCTCATACTTTTATTGTCGGCTAGTATAACGTTAATTTAAGACCAAACTTCACCGAAGTGATGGAATATGCCAAACTCGCCGAAGAGATTAAACAATTGTTTTGATAATGATAACTGTTATCATTATAGTGGAGGAATTTTGCTGTGCATCGACGCCTGAATTCAAAATGACCAATTTAATTGCTGGGCTAACCGCTACAACTCTATATCTAGGGGGCTTGGTCTATTATATTTTTAAACTTCGCTCAAGTATAGAGTTTAACCTTTCCAGATTGCAGGTAATTACTGCATTGGCTTTACTAGCACATCTAGTTGCCACTATTTATTTTCTTTTAGCGCCTGAAGGGCTAGATCTGAGCCTGCTTAAAATTTTTGTTCTTATTGCTCTAGCAATAAATCTCATAGTATTTGCAAGCGGATTAACAAAAATACAGCATACTCTTTACCTCGTACTTTTCCCTATCTCGGCAGGCACGTTATTAATGGCGACAGTTGTTCCAAGTAGCAGTCCTATCTTGATCCTATCAACAAACATGCAAGCTCACATTTTGTTCTCAATATTAGCGTATAGTCTGTTATCGATTGCTGCTCTCCAAGCTCTATTTATAGGCGTGCTAGATTGGCAACTTAAGCGCAAGCGCCGAAACTTTTTGATCAGAACATTGCCCCCATTGGAGACAATGGAATTAGTACTTTTTAACGTGATCTTGGTCGGGCAGTTTTTTTTAACCCTATCTCTGCTGTCAGGATTAGCTTTCTACGACTTCTTTGCCACGACCCTCCTTCCCAAAGCGATACTTAGTTGCTTAGCATGGTTATTTAACGCAATATTACTTTATGGCAGGTATTATAGAGGCTGGCGAGGTCGTATAGCCATTCGACTAACCTGGGCTGGATTCTCCTCATTGTTGATTGCATATATCGGGACAAAATTTGTTTTTGAATATGTAGTAACCGGTTAGCTCGCCTTTTCTTTGTAAAAAGATTGAAAGTTGGTTGCCAAAAAAGTGTAACTGATACACCATTAGAGGCCCTAATGTTACAGGAAAGGTGTCTTTGGACGGTTCAAATTCTTTAGTGCTTTGGACTGCATTACTGATCTTATTAATTGTCTCGGGTTTCTTCTCTGGTTCGGAAACAGGAATGATGGCTTTGAATCGCTATCGTTTGCGGCATCAAAGGAAGAAAAGTGCGGGAGCCAGACGCGCGGCAAAACTCTTGGCCACCCCAGACAAACTGATTGGCCTGATCCTAATCGGAAACAATGCCGTCAACATCCTTGCAGCAATAATCGCCAATATGTTGGCGATTATTTATGTTGGCCCATCTGCAGCACCATGGGTAGCCACAGCTACCCTTACAATACTCGTGTTGGTCTTTTCAGAGATAACCCCCAAGAGCATTGCGGCACAAAATCCTGAATGGTTTGCTTTTAAGGCTAGCCATATTCTCAGACCTCTGCTGTACTTTTTCTCCCCACTTGTTTGGATAATTAATAAACTTACTAATGGGCTAATAAGCCTATTAGGCTTTGATCCAAATAAAAATAGAGATGATGGATTGGACACCGAGGAACTGAAATCAGTCGTAGATGTCTCTGGGGACAAGATATCAGATAATCACCAGCGTATGCTCAAGGGTATGCTTGATTTAGAAAACGTCACAATAGAAGATATTATGATACCAAGGAATGAAATCGTGGGCCTTGATCTGGAGAGTCCTATTGACCAATTGAAACTACAGATAGTTAATTCGCATTTTAGCAGGCTACCAGTCTATGTTGGCGACATAAACAATGTTTTGGGCGTATTTGATTTTCGAAAAAGGTATCAGTTACTAAGGTCAAATATGCTTTCCCACGACAAGATAAAACGATTTTGTGAGGATCCTTACTTCGTACCTGAAAGTACTAGCCTTATAACTCAACTCCTTAATTTCCAGAAGAGTAGTAAACGTTACGCTATGGTGGTGGACGAATATGGAGAAGTTCAAGGGCTAGTTACCTTAGAGGATATATTAGAGGAAATTGTGGGTGATTTCACCAGTAATGATGTTGACCATGATCATGAAGTGCGTTTGTTAACAACTGACAGTTACTCAATTGACGGTTCTGTAACAATTCGGGAAATAAACAAAACTACCGGCTGGAATTTACCTACAAACGGTCCTAAAACACTGAATGGACTTGTTCTTGAAGAGCTTGAACGCATTCCTGATGGAAATGTTAGTTTCCAGTTGCACGGATACAAATTCGAAACTGAGGAGTTCAATAGTGTGATGATCAGAAAGGTAGTTGTAACTACTCTAAAAGTGGGCTTCGATGAGGAAGACCAAGAGGGCTGATCGTCGACTGGTTTTTAGTTGAATAGTTCATAATCAACTCTAGACCTTCATTGAAAAACATCTGCCAATGGTTCTGTTAAATCACGCTAGAATTTCTCTGCATTTTGTCCTCATTATGGCTGCCTTTTCGACATAATGAACAGCAGACTGGAACAGAAAGTCCTTTGTTTTCTGGTCTAGTTGACGGATGACTTTTCCTGGGGATCCCAAAACTAGCGAGCCATCAGGTATGCTGGCACCAGATGTTATCAATGTGTTCGCCCCGATCAAGCAATCGCTACCGATTTTTGCCCCATCAAGAACCACTGCGTTTATGCCTATTAAAGTTCGATCCCCTATGTATTGTCCATGGAGCATAGCTTTGTGTCCAACGGTAACATCTTGACCAATTAACATGGGTTGTCCTGGATCGACATGCAACACAGATCCGTCTTGAATATTAGAACGCTCTCCTACTTCGATAAGATCACAATCTCCCCTAATGACAACATTAAACCAAACACTGGCCTTTGCCCGAACAATTACCGAACCCATAATATCTGCACTTGAAGCTACAAATGCGCTCTCATGTATTTTGGGTGACTGGCCGCCTATTTCGTAGCGCATCTGACCTCCTCGAGAAATCAATTCATGTTTTAAGGCTTAGAAGGAAAACACAAATGAATTTTAGCATCCAAACTGGTTTTTAGAAGGTCAACCAGAACCTTTAGCGTAAAACCCCAAATCCTATCCCCATTATAATCTATGTAAGGAAGACAAAAGAGCTTGCCATCAAAACTCTTTTTAAAGTAAAAATAATTTTCATTATTCATCAGATATGTGATGGGGACTCTAAAAATTTTAGAGATTTCAGACGCCTGTGCGATTAATTCCTGCTCTCGCGACATGTATGCAACAAATGGAAATACCCTAATGTGGTCCTGCATTGGAGAAGAGCTTGGCAGAGTGGCTAAAAGCTCAAGTGAGCTCTCCAGAAGACCAACTTCTTCCTGAGCCTCGCGGAGAGCCGTTTCTAGGAGGCTATCATCGCCCTCTTGCCACATACCTCCCGGGAAGGCGACTTCACCCCGATGAAGACTGACATGCTCAGACCGAACCGTGAGCAACAATTCTAAATTGTCATCAACGCCGCATACCACAACAAGAACGGCCGCATTCTTTGATTTTTCATCAATAATTGGTTGGGGTCTTGAAAGATGCGATCTTGCTTTTAAATTTTGCTTAAGTGTTTTTAGCATTTGTGCTTTATAATCTCACAAGTTTTTTTAGGAAGCGTCATGAAGTTTTGTTCAAATTGCGGCAAAGCCATTCTCAAAGAGGTTCCCCCGGGTGACAACCGGCCTCGCTATGTCTGCAAATTCTGTCCGATGATACACTATCAGAATCCAAGAATTATTGTCGGCGTTCTGCCAATTTATGATAACAGCATCCTTCTATGCGAGAGGGGCATTCAACCTCGCAAGGGTTTTTGGACTCTGCCTGCCGGCTTTCTGGAAAACGGTGAATCTACTTTAGATGGAGCCATTAGGGAGTGCAAAGAAGAGTCTTTAGCTACGGTTTTTGACGCAACGCTTTACGCAATTTATGACATACCTCACATACAACAGGTTTACATTTTTTATCGGGCAAGAATGGAAAAACCTTACTTCTCCAAAACCACCGAATCTTCCGATGTGCAACTCTTTACCGAAGAAGACATACCCTGGGAACAACTTGCATTTCCGGTAGTTGCTGAGATGCTTAAATCATTTTTCAATGACCGTAAATGCGGACAATATGACGTGAAATACAAACAAATCAATAAGTGCTGGAGAAGCCCTGAGGCCGCTCATAACCATGCTTAAAACTTTCACAGTAGTTTTGGCGTCCTCACAAAAGCAATCTTGGATATTTTAGCTCTATTTGTATTAATTAATCGTCCTCTTCATGAGCTCCAACAGCATCTTCAATGACTCCATCTATCAATTGCTTTAATTCACCGCTCTTGTGCATTTCCGATACTATATCACTTCCACCAACCAACTCCCCAGCTACCCACAATTGCGGAAAAGTCGGCCAATCCCCATATTTGGGCAAGTTGGCTCTAATTTCTGGATTTGAAAGCACATCCACATAAGCAAACCTCTGCCGACAATCGATTAAAGCTTGAACCGCGGTGGCTGAAAATCCGCACTGAGGTTGGCTAGGAGAACCTTTCATATAAAGAATGACGGAGTTACCCTCCACTTGCTCGCGAATACTATCCATGACTTCCATATTTTCCTCAAAATCTACAAAAATCTATCAGAATGATATGTTACCCTGTAAAAAGATACGTATGCAATATTCTATTCGCATATAGCTCCATGCGTTGCGAGATATTAACAAGGGCCTCAAAAATTAATCCAGCTTTAATTGCCAGGATTATTAAAGCAAGATATCATTTGAGGAACTTTCAGGCAGCACAGCTGCCTTTTTTAATTGTTTTCAATTCAATGATAAGGTAGTCAAGAGTCTCTAGAACATGGTTGGTGAAGCACTTATGAATACCTATGGCGATAGGTCTGCCACACTCGTAAGAGGCGAAGGATGTTGGCTTTGGGATTCCTCAGGCAAGAAATATCTCGATAGCCTATCAGGAATAGCGGTCTGTGGCTTGGGCCATGGCCATGGTGCGATTACATCGGCGTTGGCGGAGCAGGCTTCCAAGTTAAACCATTGCTCAAATTTTTTCGATATTCCTGGCCAGCGCGAATTAGCTGAAAAACTTTGCACGATTTCCGGAATGAGCAAAGTTTTCTTTGGTAATTCAGGCGCTGAAGCTAACGAAGCAGCGATTAAAATTGCTCGTTTGTATGGAAAAAATCGAAACATCAAAACACCTACGGTTATAGTGATGGATAATGCATTTCATGGAAGAACAATTGCCACACTAAGTGCGTCGGGTTCTAGAAAAGTGCAAGCAGGTTTTGAGCCTTTGGTCGCCGGTTTTGTTCGCGCTCCCTTCAACGACTTAAATGCCCTAACCAAGATTTCAGAGAACAATCCAAATATTTGCGCAGTCCTTGTCGAGCCTATTCAAGGCGAGGGTGGGATCATCGTGCCTGCGGACAATTATCTATATAACTTGAGAGAAATATGTTCTCAGAATGACTGGCTCCTCATGCTGGACGAAGTTCAAACCGGCAATGCAAGAACGGGGGAATATTTTTGTTTTCAACATTCCAAAATCATACCCGACGTAATAACCACCTCAAAAGGTCTTGGCAATGGCGTACCAATCGGTGCTTGTTTGGCAGGTGATCAAGCCGCTGATATTTTTAAACCGGGCAATCATGGATCAACTTTCGGTGGGAATCCTCTATCTTGTGCGGCAGCTTTGGCAGTACTAAAAGTGATTCGTGAAGAAGACCTAAATTCTCGAGCAAGGAAGATAGGTAATCTACTCATGAGCAAACTTAAGCATGAATTAAGTGACGTTGAGCATGTTGAAAATATTCGAGGGTTGGGGTGCATGGTGGGTATTCAACTTGACAGACCATGTAAATCACTTTTTTCGCAAGCGTTGGAAAGTGGTTTAATTATCAATGTGACTGCAGATTATGTTGTTAGATTATTGCCGCCCTTGATCATGACTGATGAAGAAACCGATATTCTTGTGTCAATTCTTTGCCCCCTGATCAAGAAGTTTAAACACGATTTGTAATCCAGATTATGACTACAAAACATTTCTTAACGCTAAATGATCTAAGCAAGAATGATGCGCTTTCAATATTGGATAAAGCCATCGAGTTAAAAAAAAGCCGTCATAGTGACCAGTACTCTGAGGTGCTTAAAGGCAAAACGCTCGCTATGATTTTTGAGAAATCATCAACTCGAACAAGAGTCTCGTTCGAAGCCGGTATGGCTCAACTGGGCGGTTCTGCTATTTTTCTATCGACAAATGACACTCAGTTGGGCAGAGGAGAACCCTTGGAAGATTCAGCTAGGGTTATTTCTCGAATGGTTGATATCATTCTCATACGAACATTTTCCCATGCCAATATCGAGCAGTTTGCTACGTTCTCGTCTGTGCCAGTGATAAATGCGCTAAGCGACGAATTCCACCCCTGTCAGCTCTTGGCAGACATTCTAACCTTCATAGAATATCGTGGACCCATTGAAGATAAAGTTGTCGCCTGGATTGGTGACGGTAACAATATGTGTCAATCTTGGATAAATGCAGCGACTCTATTTGATTTCCATCTTAATATCGCATGTCCCGAAGGATATGAACCATCTAAAGAACTATTGCAAAGGGCTGGGGCCAGAGTAAAACTATTCCGCGACCCCAGAGAGGCATCAACAAAGGCAAGTCTTGTTACCACTGACGTGTTCACTTCAATGGGTCAGGAAAAGGAAAGACAAGTGCGTCTAGAAAAATTCCGTGCATTTCGCGTAGACCATGAGCTTATGTCGGTTGCCTCAGAAAATGCTATTTTTATGCATTGTCTGCCCGCTCATCGCAATGAAGAAGTTTCAACAGAACTCATTGAGGACGAAAATTTTTCTGTAGTTTGGGATCAAGCAGAAAACAGGTTACATGCCCAAAAAGCTCTGATGCTCTTTCTCTTAGGACAAAAAATGACTCAAATGTAATCGACTTTATCGATCTCATATTCTACCTCACCGCTTGGAGTAATAACCTGCACCACGTCACCGACTTCTTTGCCAATAAGAGCCTTTGCAATTGGAGAGAGATAGGAAATCTTACCAGCATTTACATCCGCTTCATCATCTCCCACGATACGATATTTTGAAATTTGATCTGTTTGAATGTTTATAATGACTACCGTGCAGCCAAAAACCACCCGATTGCCCGCTGGCATCTTGGAGATATCAATGACTTGAGAATGCGAAAGTTTACCCTCGATATCCTGAATCCGTCCCTCAACAAAGCTTTGTTGCTCACGCGCTGCATGATATTCAGCATTTTCTTTCAAATCACCATGTGCTCTGGCCGTAGCTATTGCCTCAATTATTGCCGGACGCTTGCTTGTCTTTAAGAAGTCCAACTCTTTTCTCAGAGCTTTTTCTCCCTCGAGAGTCATCGGGTTTTTTTGCATCATCCAATCTCCATATGCAGCTCTTGCAGACTTCGCACGACCGACTCCCCGGAAAACTTAAGCGTTTCACAAACAGCCCGGCCACCAGCCATAGTGGTAGTATAATATACACCGTGTTGTTCAGCATTTGAACGAATGGTTGATGAGTCAGAAACTGCTTGTCGCCCCTCCGTTGTATTTATTATCAAATCCACCCGATCACTTTTAATCATATCTACAATATGAGGCCTTCCTTCTTGAACCTTATTCACCATCGAGACTGGCACCCCTGCCTTATGGATTTCCGCTGCCGTACCCCTAGTTGCAATAAGTTCAAATCCAAGATCATGCAAATCTCTGGCTAGATTCTCCAACTGGTTTTTATCCCTCTCTCTCACACTAACAAACGCTGTTCCTTTGGTAGGAATTTCGGCACCAGAGCCAAGCTCAGCCTTACCATATGCTTCTGCAAATGTTTTTCCCACGCCCATCACTTCCCCTGTCGATTTCATCTCTGGGCCGAGAATTGGATCTGTTCCAGGAAATTTATTAAAGGGGAAGACTGCTTCCTTTACACCAAAATAATGCGGAATAACTTCCTCAGTGAACCCTTGAGCCTCAAGCGTTTTTCCTACCATGCAACGGGCCGCTATTTTAGCCAGCGAAATACCGATGCACTTGGAAACGAAAGGCACTGTCCGTGAGGCTCTCGGGTTCACCTCGATGACATATATTTTGTCGTCCTGTAAGGCCAACTGCACATTCATTAACCCAACAACGCCCAACTCTATCGCCATTTTTTGGCATATAGCACGCATCTGGTTCTGGGTACCCACATCCAAGCTATATGGGGGCAAAGAACACGCAGAATCACCCGAATGTATGCCCGCTTGCTCGATATGCTGCATTATTGCGCCAATGACCACTTCGTCACCATCGCTTACTGCATCAACATCGATTTCAATTGCATTGGGCAAAAAGGAATCAAGCAGAACGGGAGAGTCTTCAGAGACTTCCACTGCTGTGAGCATGTAGTGTTGAAGTTCCTTTTCTGTGGAAACAATTTCCATGGCACGCCCACCAAGGACATAAGATGGTCTAACCACCAAAGGGTATCCAATCCGATCCGCCAAACTCTTTGCTTCATCAACGCTTCTAGCAGTCGTATTCGCTGGTTGCAAAATGTCTAGCTTATTGAGCATATGCTGAAAACGCTCTCGATCTTCAGCACGATCAGTTGCATCGGGCGAGGTCCCAATAATATTGACTCCATTGGCGCTTAATGACCGCGCCAGCTTGAGAGGTGTTTGACCCCCGAACTGAACTATTACTCCAAATGGTTTTTCAAGCCGAACGATTTCTAACACGTCCTCAAGAGTAACCGGTTCGAAGAACAAGCGATCTGAGATATCATAATCTGTCGAAACAGTCTCCGGATTACAATTCACCATTATTGTTTCATAACCATCCTCGCGCATTGCCATCGCGGCATGAACACAGCAATAATCAAATTCGATACCTTGACCTATGCGGTTGGGGCCACCTCCAAGCACCAATATTTTTTTCCCGTCAGTTGGCTGCGCTTCGCACTCTTCCTCATATGTCGAATACATATATGCTGTTTCGGTGGAAAATTCTGCAGCGCAGGTGTCTACTCGCTTGTAAACAGGATGCAGATGATATGCGTACCGCATTTTGCGAACTTCAATTTCATCACACCCCAAAACAGTTGCTATGCGTTTGTCAGAAAATCCTTTCTTTTTAAGCCGAAATAGCGTTTCCCTGTCTATGCTTTTCAAAGAATTGATTCTCGATTCCTCATCTATAATATCTTCGATTTGAACCAAGAACCATGGGTCAATATTAGTTAACTCAAAAATTTCTCTACAGCTCATACCACTGCGAAAAGCCTCTCCAATATACCAAATGCGCTCCGGTGTAGGTTGAGCTAGCCTGTTGAATAGTATGTTTGCATCAATTTTTTCAGATTCGAATGAATCAAAACCAGCTGAATCGACCTCTAGTCCTCTCAAAGCTTTCTGAAGAGACTCTTGGAAGGTGCGTCCAATTGCCATCACTTCTCCAACGGATTTCATTTGCGTAGTCAATACTGGATCTGCCTGATCGAACTTTTCAAATGCAAACCGAGGTATTTTTGTAACAACATAATCAATACTGGGTTCAAAGGAAGCGGGTGTTGCACCGCCTGTAATTTCGTTTTTTAGCTCATCAAGCGTATACCCGATAGCCAGTTTTGCGGCGACTTTGGCAATCGGAAATCCTGTAGCTTTGGACGCCAAGGCGGAGGAACGCGAGACTCTCGGATTCATTTCAATAACTGCCAACTCACCATTGAGAGGATTAACCGCAAACTGGACGTTCGATCCCCCTGTTTCAACTCCAATTTCTCTTAGCACAAGGATTGCAGCATTGCGCATTAATTGGTATTCCTTGTCAGTGAGTGTCTGGGCAGGAGCTACGGTGATCGAATCACCAGTATGTATACCCATTGGATCAAAGTTCTCAATCGAACACACTATGATGCAGTTGTCTCGGGAATCTCTGACCACCTCCATCTCAAATTCTTTCCAACCTATAAGTGACTCATCAATCAGCAACTCATTGGTGGGCGAAAGATCAAGGCCTCGACCGCAGATCTCACCAAATTCTTCGCGATTATAGGCAATTCCGCCTCCTGAGCCACCCATGGTGAAGGATGGTCGGATGATGCACGGGTATCCAAATCTATCAGCGATTTGATAAGCTTCCTCGAGACTATGGGCTATTCCTGATTCTGGCGTCTTGAGCCCAACTGAGCGCATGGCTTTATCGAAACGCTCTCGATCCTCAGCTTTATCTATTGCATCTGCATCAGCCCCAATCATTTCTACACCGTACTGCTCGAGAATATTATGCTTGGCTAAATCTAGCGCACAGTTGAGAGCTGTCTGACCTCCCATGGTGGGGAGAAGAGCATCTGGTCTCTCTTTCTCAATTATTTTAGCCACCGTCCGCCATTCAACCGGTTCAATATAAGTTGCATCAGCCATCACGGGGTCGGTCATAATTGTAGCGGGGTTGGAGTTAACCAAGATTACTCGAAAACCCTCTTCACGAAGAGCTTTACAAGCCTGAGCGCCTGAATAATCAAATTCGCATGCTTGTCCTATGACAATCGGTCCTGCTCCAATGATGAGAATGCTCTTTATGTCCATTCTTTTAGGCATTTCTTCTCCAAAAACAGATGAATCTTTCGGTTAAATGCTTCCTGAGTCTATAAAATCATGCATCACACTGCTTATACTCAGCCATCAAGTTTACAAACCGATCAAATAATAATGCTGCCTCGTGAGGCCCTGGACTAGCTTCCGGATGACCCTGAAAACTGAAAGCCGGTCTGTCGGTTCGCTCGATTCCCTGCAATGAGCCATCGAATAAGGAGCGATGCGTCGGTTTGAGGTTTGCGGGCATGCTTGATTCGTCTACTGCAAAACCATGATTTTGGCTGGTGATCAGCACTCGATTTTTGGTGATATCAAGCACTGGATGATTCGCCCCGTGGTGACCAAACTTCATTTTTTTTGTCCTAGCGCCGGATGCAAGTGCAAGCAATTGGTGACCTAGGCAAATACCAAATATGGGGATATTATTCTCAATAATAATCTTTATAGCCTCAATGGCATAATCACATGGAGCTGGGTCTCCGGGGCCGTTAGATAAAAATACTCCGTCTGGTCGAAGCTTCAAAACATCTGCAGCGGGCGTCTGAGCCGGCACTAAAATTATTTCGCAAAATCTATCAACCAGGAGTCGAAGAATATTGTGTTTTACACCGTAATCATAAGCGACTACTCGGAACTTTTCGGCATCAGGTTCGGAGCATCTACCATCAAGCCGCCAGCTTGGTTCGCGCCATTCAATAGGTTTTTTAGTCGATACTATACTCGCGAGATCCATACCCTGAAGGCCAGGAAATTCTCGCGCTGATTTTAATGCTAACTTGAGATCTATTTTACCAGTCATAATGCAACCGCTCTGGGAGCCCTTCTCACGAAGAATACGGGTCAACTTGCGCGTATCGATATCAGCTATACCAACAATGTTGTTGTCTCTAAGATAATCCCTCAGGCTTCCCTCACTGCGAAAATTTGATTCAACGTTTGATAGATCGCGTATGACCAGACCGGCAGCCCATACCTTATTTGATTCCTCGTCCTGCGCATTCACTCCTACATTACCTATGTGGGGATATGTAAGTGTCACTATCTGGCGCGCATAGGAGGCATCTGTCAATATCTCTTGATATCCAGTAATGGCTGTATTGAAAACCACCTCGCCAACAGAAAATCCTTCTGCACCGATCCCAAGCCCTCTGAATGTTGTGCCATCCGCCAACACAAGAATAGCGTCTCTTTCATTATTGAGACTCAACAAATCACTCCTCGTGAATAAACTTTTGGTGCAATAAATTTTTTAATTGCGACATACCATTTAGCATAAAAAAACGAGATGAAACTCTGCGTTTCATCTCGTTCATTAGCTCTTAACACTCGGTAATATACCTCACGCACCGGCGCAAGCAAATTACCTGCGTTGGAAGTATAGTTTAGTGAAAATGATCATTCATGTCCAACAGCTTGTAAGACTTATTTCCAAAAAATCTAAATAACCTAAGCTTGTTGACGCAAACCCAAAACATCTTGCATGTCGTAGAGCCCCGATAACTTCTGACTCAACCAAATAGCTGCCCGCACAGCTCCTGTCGCAAAGGCCATCCGATTTGACGCTCTATGCTTGATTTCTATGAGTTCTCCATCACTAGCAAACAAAACTGAGTGATCACCAACAATATCACCAGCCCTAATTGTCGAAAACCCAATGACTTCTCTAGGTCTCTTACCAATCTGACCTTCACGACCATATACTGCTACCTCATCTAAATCTCGCTTCAATGCATCAGCGACCGACGCTCCAAGAGCTAGTGCAGTGCCCGACGGGGAATCGACTTTATCACGATGATGCGCCTCAGTGATTTCAATATCGACTTCGTTGCCCAATATTTCTGCGGCTAGGGCGGCCAATTTTAAACAAATGTTCACCCCAGTAGAAAAATTTGAAGCCATGCAGATGGGAATTTGCTCACTCGCAGATCTCACGGCCGCTAGATGTTCCTTACTCAAACCAGTGGTCCCCACTACCAGTTTTACCCCTTTATTTGCACAATTAATCGCATTGAAAGCCGTAGCGTCGGGCGATGAAAAATCTATCAAGATGTCGATACTTCCTAATAAGTCTTTTAAAGAATGAGATATAGGCAAATCTATCTTGCCCAAACCCGACATTTCCCCAACATCAGAGCCAATCACCGAGCTATCCTCTCGCTCAAGGGCACCAACAAGTCTCATACCCTCTGTCTGATGGATGACCTGCGCAAGACTCGTACCCATGCGTCCTGCTGCACCAGCTATTGCTATTTTGATCATTTTATAATCCAAATCAAATCGTGGCCCCAAAAAAGTTTAAGCTTACTGATTTGTCAAATTATCGAAGAAACTCTTCACCCCACCAAACCAACTCTCACTTCTTGGAGAGTGCTTGCTGCTCCCGGATAAACTTTTATCGAATCCCTCCAATAGCTTGATCTGCTTTGCCGATAAATTCACTGGCGTTTCAACTATCACTTTGCATAACAGATCGCCAGGTCCTCCTCCTCTCACCTGAGAAACTCCTTTTCCTCTCAATCGAAATAACTTACCGCTTTGTGTCTCAGAAGGAATTTTCAATTTGACTCTTCCTGACAGGGTTGGAACTTCCAACTCTCCTCCAAGAGCAGCTTGGCAAAAACTAATGGGCACATCACAGTGAAGGTTAGCCCCGTCCCGAACAAATATATTATGTTTAGCAACACCGATCTGAACATATAGATCCCCGTTTGCCCCACCTTGAGGTCCAGCCTCTCCTTTACCTGCCAGTCTTATCCTGTCACCAGTATCCACACCAGCAGGAATTTTGACGGATAATGTGTTTCGCTTTTCTTTTACGCCCTGACCATGACAGTCGCCGCATGGATCTGTAATCATTTGACCGCGACCGCGACATTTCGGGCAAGTTTGCTGAACAGAAAAAAAGCCTTGTTGCATCCTCACTTGACCGGCGCCTTGACAAGAATTGCATGTCTTGGGCGAGGAACCTTTTCTCGCACCAGACCCATCGCAAGCCATACAACCTTCCATCGTTGGTATTTCGATCTCTACCGTTTTTCCTCGAACAGCGTCTTCAAGTTCCAAATGCAAGTCGTAGCGCAAATCTGAGCCACGTGACGGGGCGCCCCGACCGGCAGAGCCGCCTCCAAAAATGTCGCCAAAGACGTCCCCGAATATATCACTGAAGGCAGCGCTGCCAGAACCAGATTGATTCGTCGATGCATGGCCAAACCTATCAAAATTGCTTCTCTTCTCATCATCACTCAGGATTTCATAGGCTTCTTGAGCTTCTTTAAACTTTTCTTCCGCCTGTTTATTGTCAGGATTACGGTCAGGATGATGCTTCATAGCCACGCGTCGAAATGCTTTCTTGATCTCATCCGCCGAGGCGTCTCGATTAACTCCTAGTACTTCATAGTAATCACGCTTTGACATAACACGCCTTTTGCTACTGGATAATATTACTACCAAATGCAGCCCATATACGAAAGGGCGCGAGCCTTGGCCCGCGCCCAAAGAAAGCCAATTATTTCAGAACATTAGCTCTATTTGGTATCTTCTTTAACTTCCTCAAACTCCGCGTCCATCGCATCATCGGCCGGATCATTGGATGAATCGGGGTTCGCTTCATTTTGAGCTTCTTGAGCTTGCTCAGAATATAATTTTTGCGCTAAGGTTCCCGACACCTCAGAAAGTTTTTGAGCCGCCTTGTCGATCTTCTCTTTATCGTCCCCTTGAACGGCTTCCTCAACTGATTTAATAGCATCTTCTATAGCAGTCCTCTCTTCCGGATCAGCCTTATCGCCAGCCTCTTGCAGTGTTTTTTGAGCAGCATGCGCGAGACCATCCGCAGCATTTCTAGCCTGCACCAACTCCTCGAACTTTTTATCGTCCTCCGCATTTGCCTCCGCGTCACGCACCATAGACTGTATTTCTTCCTCCGAAAGCCCCGAGGAAGCTTTAATGACGATAGATTGTTCCTTTCCCGTGGCTTTGTCTTTCGCACTGACATTCAAGATACCATTCGAATCGATATCAAAAGTGACTTCAATCTGAGGCATTCCCCTAGGTGCGGGTGGTATATCCGCCAAGTCGAAGCGGCCCAGAGATTTATTTTGCGCCGCCTGTTTCCGTTCACCTTGAACAACGTGAATGGTCACGGCTGTCTGATTGTCGTCAGCCGTTGAAAAGATCTGAGACTTTTTAGTAGGAATGGTCGTGTTCTTTTCAATTACGGGTGTCGCAACACTGCCCATCGTTTCAATACCAAGGCTTAAGGGTGTCACATCCAAAAGCAAAACGTCGGTAACATCTCCAGCCAATACAGCGCCTTGTAGGGCGGCTCCAACCGCTACGGCTTCATCAGGATTTACATCCTTTCGAGGTTCTTTACCAAAAAATGCGGTTACTTTGTCTTGTACCAAAGGCATCCTGGTCTGACCACCCACCAGAATTATCTCATCGATGTCAGACGCTGATTTCCCAGCGTCTTTTAAAGCAATCTTTAAAGGACCAAGAGAGCGCTCCACCAAGTCCTCTACTAACGACTCGAGCTTCGTTCGGGTTAATTTCACCACCAAGTGCTTTGGTCCCGTAGAGTCTGCGGTTATATAAGGAAGGTTTACTTCCGTCTGCTGACTCGAGGAAAGTTCAATCTTTGCCTTCTCAGCTGCCTCCTTCAGGCGCTGCATTGCCAATGGATCTCCATGCAAATCAATACCACTGTCTTGCTTGAATTCGGAGGACAAGTAATCTATGAGGCTCAAGTCAAAGTCTTCACCGCCAAGAAACGTATCACCATTTGTCGCTAACACCTCAAACTGAGTTTCCCCGTCAACATCAGCAATTTCAATTATCGAAATATCGAAGGTCCCTCCTCCAAGATCATAAACGGCTACCACCCGATCCCCAGATACTTTATCTATACCATAGGCTAAAGCCGCCGCCGTGGGCTCGTTAATGATTCGTTTAACATCCAATCCCGCAATACGACCTGCGTCTTTTGTGGCCTGTCGTTGAGAATCATTAAAGTACGCAGGCACGGTTATAACTGCCTCGGTAATAGACTCCCCAAGATAATCTTCTGCGGTTTTCTTCATTTTTTTTAGGGTCTCCGCAGATATTTGAGGCGCAGCCTTACTATCTCCCTGTATTTCTACCCAAGCATCGCCGTTATCCGCCTTTACGATGCTGTATGGCACCATATTTATGTCTTTCTGAACGACATCATCTTCAAACCTTCTACCGATGAGCCTCTTGACCGCATACACAGTATTAGTAGGGTTAGTAACGGCCTGACGTTTGGCTGATTGCCCTACCAAAATTTCCCCATCATCGACATAGGCCACGACTGAGGGAGTCGTGCGGGCCCCTTCGGAGTTTTCAATAACCTTTGGCTTGTCTCCTTCTAAAACGGCAACGCAAGAATTAGTAGTGCCAAGATCTATCCCTATAATTTTTCCCATGCCGTGAATCTCCTGTATTAATTTTCAGCAAATGTATCGGATTTCGCTACTGATCGTTGGTGTAAATGGGTGCAAATTGCACAATTTCAAGCCCTATGATGCGTTTGAAACAGTTACCATTGCAGGTCGCACGAGTCTTCCGCTTAATGTATAGCCCTTTTGGAAGACATCAATTACTGTATTAGGCTCAAGGTCATCATTTGGAATCATGCTTACAGCTTGATGTAACTCGGCATCAAAAGGCTGCCCCCCCGGGTCAATCTGCAAAACATGAAAGTCTTCTAAAACGGCTATAAAGCTTTTCAGGGTCAATTCCATTCCCTCGCTAACGGCATCGTCGACTCGCGATTCGGCATCAACTGAACCGAGAGCTCGCTCCATGTTATCAACAACTGGCAGCAATGCTGTCACAAATTTATCGAGCGAGAATTTATGCGCATTTTCAACATCTCGCTGAGCTCTGCGACGAATATTTTGAACTTCCGCCTTCATTCTCAGCAATTGATCATTGGCTTCTTCCAACTCTCCCTGTAATTGTTCCTTACCTGATGACAACTCCTCAACCCCAGGCTCAAGGTCGTCTGAAGAAAGATCTTCCGGTTTATCCTCGTTGCCTGTATCTAGATCGTTGGACACAGCTGATTCCTCTCTAATTCAAGTTGCTCGGGATACATTGACTTATTGGAGGATATGGGGTCAAACTATTTACTTTCAAGCAATTGCCTAAAACCTTGCGTCCGTGTATAAGATCTTAAGACTTGGAAGTGAAAAAATTGTTAATATCTCTTCATATCAAAAATTACACTCTAGTCGAAAACTTGGAAATAGAATTTTCGAGAGGGTTCACAGCGATCAGCGGAGAAACTGGAGCAGGAAAGTCCTTGGTCCTGGAAGCCCTAGCGATGGCCCTAGGGAGTCGTGCAGATGCCGACGCCATTCGATTTGGAGAAAACATAAGTGAAGTTACTGCACAATTTGAGGTTTCCGAAATTCCTCTTGCATTGAAGTGGCTTAGTGAGCGAGATTTCGAGGCAGATACTACTTGTATCCTGCGCCGAATATTCAAAGCTGAAGGTCGCTCCCGCGGTTACATTAATGGCGATCCATGTACGATGCAACAATTGCAAGATATAGGCAGCATACTGGTAGATATCCATAATCAGCATGAGCACCAATCACTTCTCCATCGCAGCACCCATAAACGGCTGCTGGATGAATATGCTGAGGCAAGCACCTTAGCTAAAGAAGTTAGACAAGAATATATGGCACTAGACGCGGCTCAAAGAAAACTGCGCTCTCTTGAAATCAAAGCCGATGTCGACTCATCACAAGTTGAATTACTCCAATATCAAATTAATGAGCTCGAAATGCTAAAATTGGAGAATAACGAGATTGGTAAACTTGAAGCTGAACAACGAAGACTAGCTAATGCGGAACAAATTATCAAAGATTGCCGCCAAATCCTGATGCTCTGTTCCCATAACGAGGGGTGCAACATTCGAGACAACCTCAACCAAGCACTTTCAATAGCAATGAGCCTACCCGAGAAACCATCTGAGCTTGACCATGTTGAGGAAATGCTCAGAAGCAGTTTGATCCAAGTGGAAGAGGTTGCAAGAGAAATTGAAATTTCTGTTGATCATTTCTCTGTTAACCCAGAGAGGTTATCCGAGGTAGATCAACGACTCGCTTCAATTTTTCAGCTATCTCGCAAACATAAAGTGAGACCCGATCAGCTTTTAGGGGTTAATGAAAGTCTAAAACAGGAACTTGCTAGTCTCAATATTAATCAGCGAAAAATACTCGACCTAAAAGACCGAATAACAGAGCAGAGAGAAAACTTCCACAAATCTGCATCTAAGCTCAGCGAAATCAGATCAAATGCATTAGATGGGATGGCAGAGGAAATTAACGAAAAATTCAGACATCTCTCGATGGAAGAAGCAAGATTTTCTATTATACTAAACCCTGTCAAAGATTTAGCGGCGAAACCTAGTGGACTCGAGGAAGTAGAGTTCGTCATTTCGACTTCAAAAGGCCAACCTTATCGATCGTTGAATAAGATCGCCTCAGGTGGAGAGTTGTCGAGAATTAGTCTCGCTATACAAGCAGTAGCTGCACAAAATTCGCAGATCCCCACACTTATTTTTGACGAGGTCGATGTGGGAATTGGAGGAGCAACTGCGGACACGATAGGTATTTTATTGAAGACCTTGGGAGAAAAAGGTCAGATATTAAGCATAACACATCAAGCTCAGGTCGCCGCCCACGCAGACGCCCATTATCGGGTTAGAAAGATTGTAGATGGGAACGATACCACCTCAACAATTGAGGAACTTGATCAAAAGCAATGTGTAGAGGAGCTGGCCCGCATGCTGGGTGGAGCAACGATAACCGAAACCACCCTCAGGCACGCATCTGAGATGTCTCAGCTCGCGAGATCTCGGTAAAAAATTCTTTTCGCTAACTAATGAGTACTTCAACTTACCTAGCGACGGCGGCCAGATAGGCTTTTAGGCTCCCTCGATCGGTTCCGCATCTTCAATGTTCGCTTCTTTTATTGACAATTTAACACGACCACGATTGTCAATATCTATTACCTTCACACGAACGTTTTGGCCCTCAGACAGGTGATCTGTTACCTTGTTTACTCGTTCTTTAGCAATCTGTGATATGTGCACGAGTCCATCAGTTCCGGGCATGAAGTTTACGAAGGCACCGAAATCTACTATTCGGACCACTTTACCATCGTAAATAGCGCCTGGTTCGGGCTCCGCAACGATAGCACTAATTGCATCAATAGCCGCCTGCAAGCCATCATTGTCATCAGCGTAAATTTTTACCGCTCCGTCATCAGTGATATCTATCGTAGAGTTCGTTTCCTCGCACAGAGCTCGGATAGTTGCGCCGCCTTTGCCAATAACATCTCGGATTTTGTCCGAGTGAATCTGCATTAAGCCCATCCGAGGAGCAGATTCCGCTACTTCCTCTCGCCCCACAGCAAGAACTTTGTTCATTCTATCGAGAATATATAAGCGAGCATCTTTGGCTTGATCCAGAGCAATCTCCATAATCTCCTCAGTAATACCATCTATTTTAATGTCCATTTGCAAAGCTGTGATCCCCTCACTAGTGCCGGCAACTTTGAAGTCCATGTCCCCCAAATGATCTTCATCCCCCAAAATATCAGTCAATACAGCAAACTGGTCGTCCTCCTTAACTAGTCCCATGGCTATGCCTGCGACGGGCGCTTTAAGAGGCACTCCTGCGTCCATCAGAGCTAAACTAGAGCCGCAGACTGACGCCATAGAACTGGAGCCATTAGATTCAGTTATTTCCGATACGACACGCACAGAATAAGGAAATTCGTCTTGCGAAGGCAAGACAGCTGCAATACCACGACGGGCCAATCGGCCGTGACCCACCTCACGCCTGCTTGTAAAACCAAGTCGCCCGCATTCTCCTACAGAATAAGGAGGAAAATTATAATGCAGCATGAATGGGTCGTCTCGCCGCCCCTCTAGGGCATCAATCATCTGCGCATCACGGGCAGAACCAAGTGTTGCGGCTACAATAGCTTGTGTTTCTCCTCGGGTAAATAATGCAGATCCGTGGACCCGCGGCAAGACATCCACTTCCACTTCAATCTGGCGCACTGTCGATGAGTCCCGACCATCAATTCGTTTCTCCCCGCGAATAATCCGCCCTCGAACTATATTTTTTTCTAAGTTTTTGAAAGCCTCCTTAACGGAATCTTCAGAAATCTCAGTCTCTGAGGATAGTTCTTTTACAGCAACCTGTTTTAGATCATTAACACGCGATACCCGAGTTTGCTTGTCAATAATCTGATAAGCAGACTCAAGATCATCATGAACTAGGTCCTTTAGAGCCTTGGTAAAGTCATTATTTTCAGTTTCAGCTTGCCATTCCCATCTGGATTTTCCAATTTCATCTGCTAGCTGCTGGATAACAGTAATGACTGTCTGCATCTCCTGATGCGCGAATAGCACAGCTCCAAGCATAATGTCCTCTGACAATTCGTCTGCCTCCGACTCAACCATCAAAACTGCATCCCGGGTGCCCGCCACTACCATGTCCAAACTTGAGGATTCAAGTTCGCTATATGAGGGGTTTAATATATACTCGTCGTTCGCACTGTACGCCACGCGGGCGCCCCCTATGGGCCCTTTAAAAGGTATACCTGAAATGGCCAATGCAGCAGACGTGCCAATCATAGCCGCGATATCAGGATCGATATCTTTTTCTGCCGATACCACCGTACAGACTACTTGAACTTCATTTTTGAACCCCTCTGGGAAAAGAGGTCTAATCGGGCGATCTATTAATCTAGATGTCAAAGTTTCCTTTTCGCTGGGACGTCCCTCGCGTTTAAAAAAACCTCCGGGAATCTTGCCAGCAGCATAAGCCTTTTCTTGATAGTGCACTCCGAGCGGAAAAAAGTCAGCTCCTGATTTGGCTTCTTTTGCTCCAACTACTGTACAAAGGACTGATGTATTATCCATCGAGACCAGCACCGCTCCAGTGGCTTGTCGCGCTATACGGCCAGTTTCTATAATGACCTCGTTTTTTCCATAATTAAACTTTTTTACAATGACTTCCATTTTTTAACCTTTTATTTATTAATAAATACATGCTTTTCCGACCCATTTCAGAATCTAAGGAGGCATCTCGCACGACCGAATGGTTGCCTCTCGTTTGATTAATTCTTCAATTAAGGCACCATTTCCCTTATACCCTGGCTAATACTTAAGTTTTAGTCTAAACAAT
>CAJWMT010000030.1:0-25540 GCA_913044275.1 uncultured Cellvibrionales bacterium | reverse complement strand
ACTTAATGGGCTTTAAGGCGGTCGCTTCGCGAAAGGGACGAGACGACCAACTCGCACAACAATGGGATATTCCAGCCGGTTCCGTGATTGAGCAAGTGTTATTGGGGCATGGAGACAATCAAGATGGTAGACTTTTGCTCATCAAGACAGCGCATTCTGGGCCATCCGTAAGGATGGGAGCAGCTGTTTTCGACCAGTGTGTCAAAAATATAGATATTTATGTGACTGACATAGTCTCACGAGGCAAAGAATTACAGTCTGCCAATTACTCCTCCCGCAATGCCCTTCCAAGCGAGATCGTGGCAGAAGACGGCACTCACTTCAAAGAAATGCACTTTCATATTCATGACGACATTAACCTTGTGCTTTTAGAGCTGATGAATGAAGCCATGCCATTTAATGCGAAGGGGTTTGGTCAAATTGGTCCGATAATTAGTGTGGTACCAGATGTTGTCCGGGAAAAAAGTTTTATGAAGAGGTTCTTGAACTTGAGATGCTGTCCAACAACTACTTTAATGGCAGCGAAATCGAGCAAATGATAGGTCTCCCTGAGGGATCGGGATTGGATGTCAGTATTTGGGGGGGCCATGGTCAGCGAAACGCTCAACTGGAATTGGTTGAATACGACGGCGTTGTTGGAAAAAACCTTTTCAGTCGCGGATGTTTACCAAACTGTGGTCTCCATTCTGTGTGCTTCATTACTGCTGATGCAGAAAATATTGTTATTTCAGGGCAAGCGTTTCCTTGCAGGATAATCAGCAGAGGCAAGCTTAATACCCTTGCTGGCGACGGTGTCCACTGGTCAATTTACACTCCTGCTGGCTTAAGAATAGATTTGATCGAACCGAGTTAATATCAATTGTTTTTTTGGTCTATTACATTTTTTAGGCCTGAGGCGCCCAAGGAGGTTGAGATTCGTGATCAATAAAAAGCTCGTCCAGTGCTCGGCGATGCAAATCTATTGTTATCAGTCCTTCCCGCGCCAGGATATCAGTAGCGGCTATCACAATACTTTTGTGGTCAACCTCAAAAAACTCTCGTAAAATTTCGCGCCTATCGCTTCTACCAAAACCATCTGTGCCAAGAGAGACGAAGGGGCAATCGAGGTAAGGTGCAACCATATCCGGAAGAGCACGCACATAATCTGTGACCGCAATTACTGGCAACTCGCCCTCCAGTTGAGACTGAAGGTAGCTATGATTATAAGTATCGAGTCCAGACAAGCGATTTTCCCTAGCTGTCTCACGCGCATCTCGTGCTAATTCTGAATAGCTGGTAACACTGAATACATCACAAGCGATCTGGTATTCATCGTATAAAATGGCGGCAGCCTTAATCACTTCATTAAGGATTGCTCCTGATCCAAGCAGCCTTAATTTGACTCCATTTTCATTGACTATACTGTTATCAAGCTTGTAGAGACCCCTGATTATTCCATCAATGCAATCCTCTGGTATATCTGGCTGTTCATAATTTTCATTCATAATTGTGATGTAGTAAAAAACATCGTCGTCATGATGCAGCATCCTCGTCATTCCATGAGATACTATGACAGACAGTTCATACGCATAGGCTGGATCATATGCCATGCAATTGGGAACCGCACTCGCAATCAAGTGACTAGTACCATCTTGATGTTGGAGACCTTCTCCAGAAAGTGTCGTCCTGCCCGCAGTAGCACCTAATAAAAATCCTCGAGCACGCTGGTCTGCCGCAGCCCAAATAAAATCTCCTACTCGCTGAAACCCAAACATCGAGTAGAAGATATAAAACGGAAGCATCGATTTTTCATGGTTGGAATACGAGGTGGCAGCAGCAGTCCAAGACGAAATGGCTCCAGCTTCGTTGATTCCCTCCTGCAGCAATTGCCCCGTTGCCGATTCTTTGTATGATGTGATTGAACCGGAATCTTCAGGTTTATATAGTTGCCCCTTTGGCGCATAGATTCCAATTGGTCGGAACAGAGCGTCCATACCAAATGTGCGTGCCTCATCGGCTACTATGGGCACAATAATTGGACCAATCTGTTTGTCTTTCAACAGCGAGCCCATCATTCGAACAGCTGCCATAGTAGTAGACATCGATTTACCGCTGGGTTTTTCTGCAAATTTGGCATAACTAGTTCGAGAAGGGAGCTGTATTTTCCTCTCTTCAGGTACTTTAGAAATTCGGGTCGGAATATACCCTCCAAGTAAAGTTCGGCGCTCGTGCAGGTAACACATTACGTCGCTGCTCTCTGCTGGCTTATAAAAATTTAGAGCCTCTAGGTCAGCATCTTCCAGCGGAAGTTGGAAACGATCCCGAAATTCTCTCAAACTATCCAGATCAAGTTTTTTTGCTTGATGTGATACCATTCGGCTCTCTCCGGCTTTTCCCATTCCATAACCTTTTTTGGTTTTGGCTAAAATTACCGTAGGCTTGCCCTTCTTTGTTTTAGCTGCTGAAAAGGCCGCATATAGCTTTCGAAAATCGTGCCCTCCTCGCTTCAGGGAGTTAATTTCCGAATCGGTCATATGCTCCACCAGCTTTTTTGTCGCTGAGTCAGTATCGAAAAACTTAATCCTATTGTAATCTCCATCTTTCGACCCTAAATCCTGGTACTGGCCATCTACCGTTTCAGCAAATCGACGAAGGAGCGCCATTTGTTTGTCACGGGCAAATAAGTTATCCCACTCCGAACCCCAGAGCACCTTTATTACATGCCATCCAGCGCCCACGAATAGGCTTTCTAACTCCTGAATAATTTGACCATTGCCACGAACTGGTCCATCGAGACGCTGGAGGTTACAGTTGATAATAAAAGTAACGTTATCGAGCTCTTCACGAGCAGCCAGCGTCAATCCCGCTAGCGACTCGGGTTCGTCCATCTCTCCATCACCAAAAACCCCCCAGACATGCCGATTGGATGTATCCGCAAGCCCTCGGTGCTCGAGGTAACGCATAAATCTGGCCTGATAAATGGCACCAAGCGGCCCGACACCCATTGATCCAGTTGGAAACTGCCAAAATTCGGGCATCAGCTGAGGGTGCGGGTAGGAGCACAAACCATTGCCTCCAACCTCCTGACGATAATTAGCAATTATAGCTTCACTCAATCTCCCTTCTAGGAAAGCCCGCGCATAAATTCCCGGTGCCGAATGAGGCTGAAAATAGACCAGATCACCTGGCACTCCAGGAGAAGACGCCTGAAAAAAATGATGAAACCCAACCTCAAAGATCTCGGCTGCTGAAGCATAGCTTGCAATATGTCCGCCAAGCGCTCCATATGCCCTGTTTGCACGCATTACCATAGCCAAAGCATTCCAACGCATTATGGCAGTCAGTCGCTCTTCTAGCTCAAGGTTTCCTGGGTAAGGCCCTTGATGTTCGACATCAATGGAATTTCTATAGGCCGAGTAAGGCCTCTCCAAAAAGGCAATGCCTTTATTCTGGGCGGCTTGGTCCAGCACGCGCAATAGATACTGCGCGCGCTCCACGCCACTTGAGGCCAAAACAGAATTCAACGAGTCCAACCACTCCTGAGTTTCAACAGGATCATCATCCTCATTGTTCTTGTTTTTCTGGGTAGAATCAGACATAACTAAATAATATCGCTAATCATTAATCTTGGAGATAGTAATTCATATCTAGAAAAATATGTTGCTTATTTATCTTTGAGATGTGATATTATTCAGCATATATATATTATATTAATACAATATACAGCATATTATGCCTCGCAAATCGCTTGACTCAACAGATTTAAGAATCGTTTCAGTTCTCCAGGAATCAGCGAAGATAACGAATGCAGAGCTGGCAGAACGCGTTGGATTAACGCCCTCACCTTGCCTAAGCCGCGTTCGTGCTCTTGAGACAGAGGGGATTATTAATAGCTATGTCGCCCTAGTTACACCATCCACTGTTGGGTTGCCCATCAGCGTTTTCATTCACGTAACTCTCGAACGACAGATATACTCTTCGACCGAACACTTCGAATCTCAAATGAAAAAGCAACAGGAGGTGATGGAATGTTACCTCATGACAGGAGATAGCGATTACCTAATCAGAGTCGTGGTAGCCGATATCGCGACATTGGAGGCGTTTATTGTAAATAAATTATCAAAAATCGCAGGCGTGTCTAATATAAGATCAAGCTTCGCTCTCAAGCAAGTAAAATATAAAACGGCTCTGCCGATTCGGCAGAGCTAGCAATTTTTCACCTAAACTCTCTCATTTACTATTCTTCAAGTGTTATGCTACCGACGTGATTCCCAAAGTATCGGGACTCCAACCGAAATCCAGTGCTTTCGATTGAATTGCACCCAATTGAACGAAATGCAATTTAACTTAGACTTTAATTTGTTTTCAATACGCTATGGGACTGGAATACTTGGGGAAAAAAAGACGGAAGAGCTGTTTACGAACCATAGTTTTGGCGGCTTGCGGTGTAATAATCCTTGGCCTAACCGCCACTGCAATAATAAAAACATATACATTTGATTATGCAAGTGCAAGATCAGATCCGCAATCGGTTCCCAGAGCAGATGAGGACGGTAAGCAACCTGCTGCTATAAAACAGGCAAAAGAGCGTCAGAATTTAAAGCCCGTTGGGAATAAATTAACTCTAGAGTGTCATCTGCAGAAACATAAAGTTCTGCATGGCAAGGATGAAATATTCACCGAACTACCCAAGGTAATTGTGCTTTCAATTGATTCCCGAAGAAAGATTCTAAGACTGGGCGCTCTGACGGGCCTGCCATTTGAGCGAACAGGCAATATTATTAGTTTTAACCATTCTCCTGATTACCTTCAAAAAGTACAATTCAATGACACATACACTCTAAACACCTTGACCGGCAAGTTGATGCAAAAAATAACTATTCCCTCAAACAAACCACCTGAAGATAAACAGCGAAATGGCGTCTCCATCGTTATATACGAATCAACCTTGAATTGCACCAAAATCTAATGAGTAAAACCGGTCAATTCACGAAAAAACAGGATTTTGAGTGCGCTCGAACCTTTAAGGGTCGGCAGTTCGATAGCATTAACCTTTTAAAATATAGCTTATTAGAGGGTATCATAGGATGTTCGAACATTTGCTTCTCGGATACAATAAGAGCACGAAATTCGAGAGAGCCTAGCATCATAACAAGCCACACTCGGTTCGTAGTTAAACCAATTTTGGGGGTGAGATTAAATGTCGGAAGATGAAAAAGAATTACGTATTCAACTCGCAGCATGTTACAGAATATTTGATTACCTAGGATGGACTGAACTTATTTTTAACCACATAACTGTTAAATTGCCTAGCGATGAAAATCACTTCTTAATTAACCCATACGGCCTTCACTACAGCGAAATATGCGCATCTAATCTTGTTAAAATGGATATAGACGGAAACATTATCGAAGAAACCCCGTATTCTGTTAATCCAGCTGGCATCGTTATTCATACGGCCATTCATGCCGCCAGAAAGGATGCGATTTGCGTTGCTCACACCCATACGGATTCGGGGATGGCAGTTGCTTGCCAACAGGAAGGTCTGAGAAATGATAATTTTTATTCCGCCCTAACCCAAGGACGAGTCGCATATCATGACTTTGAAGGGATTGTCGTGTTGGATGACGAGAAACCGCGTTTGGTGGCTAACCTCGGACAAAAGAATGTAATGATATTACGCAACCATGGTTTACTGAGCTGCGGTCGATCGATCGCTGAAGCTTTCATTAACCTTTATGGGCTGCAACGAGCATGTGACATCCAAGTGGCCACAGATACTTGCGGCAGAGCCATCGTGCCGGTGAAAGACGAGGTGTTGAAGAAAACTGAGCAGCTCTTGACACTCCAAAACATGGGTAATCCCGCCGGCCAATTAGAGTTTGATGCAATGCAACGAATTATCGATAAAAAAGACCCTACCTACAGAAATTGACATATCTAATTCAGACGGTTGAAAATAGTGCTATAAAAAACAAGCTAGCTGCAAATGGATAGCTCATCAGCATGATATAGATGTTCCTGAAATTCCGATTACAAATAGCTCTAATTGTTTGTTTTTAGAGATTGGCTTCAGAGGGGAGACTTCGGCGATGTGTGAATCCGAACCAACAGATACCGATCATTGGCAAGCACGCGTCGATCTCGCCGCCGCATTTCAGTGGACCGCGCGACTGGATATGCATGAAGGGGTCGCAAATCATTTCTCGCTCTCTATTAGTGCAGACAATTCAAAGTTTCTAATGAATCCCAACCAAAAGCATTTCTCTCGCATTCGAGCTTCAGATCTAATTGTAATTGATTCTCATGATAGAGATACATTGAGACGCGAGCACGCTCCCGATCCCACAGCCTGGGGACTCCATCGAGGTCTGCATAGCCATTGTACCCATGCGCGTTGCGTCATGCATGTTCACCCAATATATTCCACTGTACTGGCATCATTAGCGGACAGCCGTTTGCCACCAATAGATCAAAATTGTGCAACATTCTTCAATCGCTATGTTATTGATGAAGACTATGGTGGTCTGGCATTTGAAGACGAGGGCAAACGATGCGCAAAGCTGCTCGATGAAAACGAGAAGAATATTTTGATAATGGGGAACCATGGGATTGTGGTGCTTGGGGAGACTGTTGCAACGACTTTTAACCGTCTTTATTATTTCGAGCGTGCTGCTAAAACTTATATCCTCGCGCTCCAGACTGGCAAATCTCTTAGAATCATGTCTGACGACTTGGCTGAGAAGACGGCCCAAGAATTGGAGGGATATCCAGAACAAGATATCCGGCATTTTACAGAAATAAAAACTATACTCTCTAAAGAGGGATCCGACTTCGATGAATAACGAAACCCCATGCCCCAAAAAAAAGCATGAAAACCAACTAGTTTTTAGACGCCAAGTTCCGACACAAAAACTAAACCTGAATTCAATGATAACCAAAAACTTCTTGTTTCTTGTTCTGCTGGCATGTGTCCCATCGCATCTGATCGCAGAGTGTATCGGGACAGAAAAGTTTCAGACATGTGTTGATAAAAATGGAATTATATCAAGCGTCAATGAAACTGGCCTTCATAATTCATTCCCTGAGGCTTCTCAAGGTGACTCTGATTGGGAGAAAAAACTTAAAGCAACACGGATGCTTGACCAAAACAGCCGCGATCCAACAAAAACGGACACCCCCCAAAAAACCAATGATAACCGTTCCATCTTAGAAATTAACCCACAAAACTGTCTCACGGGTCCCCTCGGAAATACTTGCTCAATTCAACAGCAGACTATTGATATCGGGGCGTAAAAGAGCGTGACTATGGTCGCATGGTTGCTTGAAAAGGAACCGCAGGCTCGGTTTTCGCCTTCACTGCCACGTCAAGCCATGCTGAAAGCTTGGGCCGAGTCTCTCGAGGGTCGATAATTTCGTGCACCGAGAACCCCTCGGCTCTAGGGAAGGGTGATTGACTTGAGGCCAACATGTCCTCAAGTTGTCGTCGCTTTGTCTCCGGATTGCTTGCAGCAGCAATTTCCCTAGCAAAAGCAACTGCTACCCCACCCTCCAAAGGCAACGCTCCACTTGCAGCGCTAGGCCAACTAAGCACATACCCATCCGGCCCGAAGTGAGCTTGAGCTGCCACTCCGAAAGCCTTATGAACGTGGATACTTGCCCAAGGAACTCGTGATTGAAGCACTGCTGCTATTGCGGCAGTACCATGGCGAATAGTACCTGCTGCTTCACTCTCCGGACCAATCATGAAACCTGGCTCATCTACAAAACTCAGAATCGGCAAATGAAAGCTATTGCAGAAATCAACAAACCGTCTAAGTTTTTGTGCGGCCGAGGCCGTCATCGCTCCCGCATAGTACATACAGTCATTGCCTATCAAGGCTACTGAATGGCCATTGAGACGGCCTAGGCCCGTGATGAGACTCGGCCCATACTTTCGACTCATCTCAAAGAAACTACTTCCCTCCTCATTCTTGTCTAGTACAAGCTCAAGAATTTTCCTCATCTGAAAGGGTTTTCGCCGATTTGACGGTACAATGTTAGCGAGGATATCTTCACAGCGATCTGGTCGATCTTTAGTTGGTATTCGATCGGGGCGCGACCAGGCATTATCTGGCAGATACGATAAAAATGTTGAAATCTGATGCATTGCATCTTGCTCGTCTAATGCTAGATTATCAACAGCTCCGCTCTTAAGATGGACCTGCGGCCCTCCGAGTTCTTCCTTCGTTAAATCACGCCCAAGCGCCCGTTTTACTACCTGTGGCCCAGCAATTAGAACAGCCGCGTTGGGAGTCATAACCGAGAAATGAGAGGCAACCAATCGCGAAGCAGGTAGCCCTGCTACAGGGCCTAAGGCCGCTGCCACCACTGGCACTTGCCCTAGGGTCAAGGCAAGCGGATGGAATCGGGAGGTCGAGAAAACTGGGTCTCCAAGTGGGCGACGGTTTTTTTCTTGCGCCGTCCCGCCGACTGATCCACCGCCACCCTCATGCAACCGGACTAGAGGAACTTTATACTGCAAAGCCAGTTGTTCAGCATATACACTCTTTCTCAGACCAGCCGGATTTGGTGAGCCGCCTTTAAGAGTAAAATCCTCGCCACCAACAATAACTTTACGACCATTGATCTCACCGAAACCTAGCACAAAATTGGCAGGTTGAAAGTCAACGAGCTCATTCGACTCATTATAATCGGGAACTCCGGCTCCCTCCCCTATCTCATCGAAACTTTCAGGGTCTAGCAGCGCAGAAATCCTCTCTCGGATTGTTAATCTACCTTTCTGATGATGACGCTCTACAGATTCTTCGCCCCCTTGCTGCTTTGCCAAAGCACGACGCTTTTTAATTTCAGCGATGTCGGCTTCCCAGCTCACTATGATGCTCGCAAGACTTCCAACGTAGCAATATCCTGATCTTCCATCACAACATCTCCCTCTTTTACATGCAGTTCAATTATGATTCCAGCAATTGGAGCAGCAACCGGAATTTCCATCTTCATCGATTCGATAATCACTATTGTATCGTCTACCTTCAGTTCCTGACCCACCTTAGCAACAGTCTTCCATATCTGACCAGCGATCTCACTTTTGATAATCATAGGAGCATATCCCTGAGTTTTCCCCACAGAAAAATTTTGGACGCAAAACAAACACGTCTTAATGACCAAAGCTCTCTGGCAGACAAGATACAGCAATCACTAACGCGAAGATACCCCACAAAAATCCTGCTAAGATTATTTTTGTCTGGCACAAAACTCCAATATCAAAAAGACGCAACCTGAGATCTCAGCATACGACCCATAGTCATTTTAAACATTACAAAAGGGTTCCACAGCTACATATGTTACCAATGCTATCCTTCCTTACCTTGTTAAATCAGGAATGTATCAAAGCTATTTGCAAGGGTCGTAATGTCTGTCAAGATTAACTTCCAATAAGCCACTCAACGCTTCACTCGTTTTAGTTAAGGTAGGTCAACCATGTCCGGTTCTATTCGACTTCCAATTCTCTTCGCCGCAATCACGCTAGCATTTGTTATGAGCTGCAATCAGTTCAACGAATATGACTGTGAAAACATTTCCGTAGCGGTCATTGCGGGTCTAGAAAATGACGCCGGTTTGAATTCAGGCGAGCTGAAATTGGCAACGCATCTATCTGAGGTTATCCCTGCCAGGGGAAATTTTTCGGTTCATTCTTATGACGAAGTATTTCGGGCCTGTCAAAAGTTTAAATATGATCCCAACTCGCCGTTTTAAAACTCATATGAAACTGTCATTTGACTGAGCATCGAAAAGAAAAAGCACTCACTCATCATGCAATGTCCATACAACAAATAAGCTCCAATAAATTTGATGGGCACATAAGCTTATATTGGCCATTCAACCGCCTCGCAATGGCCTGTTTGAGCATGTTCACCGCACACTTGGTGGCGGGATGTCGAGGAACGGCCCGGTATCCACTGGCTCTATGTACGCACTGCTATCTTCTAGAGATTCTGGATCAAGGGGCTCTCCAACTGACCTAAGATCTCTCTTGAAACTTTCTAATGGGTCTATGAAACCTACCGGAATATTCTGACCAAAATTCAATACTTCCTCTCCATTATTTTGAGTCGATATGATTTGGATTGGTTGGTCCGGATGAGGAACGTCTAGATTTCGGCCGATATTTCTGGCAAGCGCTTCGTCCTGAACCTGATAAAGCTCGTTAGCCAATTGCAAACTACTTGAAGAGCTACTAGCGGGTTGGAGGTTGGCCTCACTTGGGTTCATATCGAGCTCAATTTTTTTCTGCGACGGCATAATATTTTGAGCTTGATTATTGCCAATTGCAGAGTCATTCGATATTCGCATCCAAATCAAGGCTATTAGCGCCGCGGCTAGGACAAAGTTTCTACTAGACATGTGAGCAATTAATTTCCATTTGGTTCACAAAATAACATATGGCAAGTATCACGGATTGAGACCACTGAATCAACAAAGACGGCTTTTTTACTCACGATTTACACCAAATCGTTACCGATGAACAGTCTTATTATTCGGTTAAAAGTGTTAAAGATTTAAACCGATCCAGTATTTTTCCTAATTTTTTGGCTTTTATATCAATAGCTTAAAAGACAAAATTACGGCAATATATCGCCGGGTTAATAAAGATTTTTGAGGTATTTCCGACGATGATTATAGGCTTTAAATTGCTTAAAATGTGATAGGTACTGTCAAAAGTGATTAAAGTAAATACTAATATTTCTGCTCTAAAAGCTGCAATTTCTTTGACCAGCACCCAGAGGAGTTTGGATCAAACTTTAGAGCGCCTAGCCAGCGGTGTGCGAATAAATTCTGCGGCCGATGACGCTGCGGGGCTAGCGATCTCATCTAAAATGACCAGCCAAATAATTGGATTGAGGCAAGGCATCCGAAACGCCTACTTCTCTAGCTGACGGGGGATTTGCCGTAACCTGGCAATCAATTACACAGGATGGTGAAGGATGGGAGATTCGTGGACAACGTTTTTCGGGCTCCGTCGATGGTCGCTAAAACACCAGCGGAGATATCACCTCAATCAGCTATTTTCGGTGAATAAAGTCATAAATTCGAGCGGAAACAAGGGCACGATCTCTTTGTCTCCGATTGATGACTCAGTAAGTATGGAAAATTTTTCAACAGAATTTTCTGTAGGACAAGCACGTTGGCAATTCATCGTGCCCGATCTATATATGTGCCTCTGACGGCAAACCTTATACAGGAGATTTCTTTGTTGGAAATGATGGGTTTTCTGACATCGCATCTGACAACGAGAGTTCAACGAACTTAAATATAGAGGGAACACCAAGTGCAGATGAACTCTACCCTTATCAAAACGCCACCAATAATGCTCTTGAAAAGAGAGGTAATAAAATCTCCCATCTAAGCAATTCCACCCAAAATGATGTGGCCCAATTTCAAATTTACACCCATCAAGATGCACCTGCAAGCAGGCCTTCTTTCATCCAATTTGTAAACGACGATGGGTCGCTTGGTCTTGACGAAGCCATATTTAAAGTCGAGTGGTATGGTACATATAATGAGGGTTCGGGCGCTTCGATTTCCGTAACAGCGGTAGATCACACAATCGACAAATCTGCTTTAGTGGGGATCAATGCTAATGACGTTCGATTTGAAGTCATTTCTTCAGAGCTTTACACATCTGACGGCAACGCTTATTCTGGGGATACAAACGTGTACTATAACAACCATCTACCTTGGCCTCATGCTGTTATAGCAACGGGACAGTCGCCCGACGCTCCTCATCAAACCCTTTATATACATGATTATGGCTCAAACGTGAGAGATGTATCATCCACTGCTACCGAGAATATTGGCAACAGAGAGCATAGTCTCGCGCGCCGCACACGCAATGGTCGCTCAAGCTAACCAGCAGCCCAGAGCGGTTCATCATTTGCTTGGGAGAGAACTGTCAAAGTCGCTCCGTTCCGAACACAATCTCTACTCGTAACAACGTCGCCAATTACATGGCCGCATGACCACCACCTTATGCGTTTATTCACCGACATGTAAAAGTAGCACTTTAAGTAAAGCTTTTTAAGTTTTAGAATTAGTGAAAAGAGCAATTACCGGACAGTGAGGAATTCATGACACTAACACTGACACTTTTACCCAAAATACTCTTTGTGCTGGCTCTTGCGTCTTGCTCCTTAACCATTGGCGTGGACAACAAGACACTTGCTAACAACGAGGCACCAAAAAACTCGAGTGTTGAGCAAAAAGATGTGCTTACGACACCCCTTAGACTCGCATTTATATCTGGACACGTTAGCGCGGGCATCGCGTTATATCATGCCGGCGAGTTGAAGATGGCCGCCTCACACCTAATGCACCCGGTTTCCGAAACTCCTGCTGATGAACGAATCGGACTAAATGATATAGGCTTTAATCTAGAAATTTTTGAACGTGTATCAGCGGCACTCGAAACGCAGGAATCTGCAGCAATTCTATTACCCCTATTAGAGGAAGCCGAGATGCATCTGGACAGAATGAGAGAAAAAGCCGGTGGTGATCCAATTAAAATCATCAGGTTTCTTCTGAAAACTTCGGTCGAAGAATACTCAGTTGGTGTTAGAGACGGAAAGCTCACCGATGTTGGCGAATACCAAGACGCATTCGGATTCGTGTTAGTTGCAGCAGAGCATGCGCGTCGCTTGCCAAAAACATCAAGGGAACGACTGGTCGCGGAAATTTTAAGTCTGCAGGACTATTGGTTAAAGGGGCCTCTGCCTGTCGAGACGCCTACCCCCGCCGAAAATGTAGCGTTAACAGTAAATTTGATTCTGTCGCAACTCTGAGGCTTGACGAACTCAACTCTGCCCAGACGATCGATCATGCTATTTATCGATGATTATGAAATCATCCAAAATGCTCGCAACGTCCGTGCTGTGAGCCTTTGCATTATCTTCATCGGAAGCAGCTATACTTTCAGCGCGCATCATCAAGCTCATTAATAAACTACGACCCTCAAGTCTTTGTATAGAATAGGGCATCTTGGAGGCAAGAATATCTTGCCAGTTATCCTTAACTGAGTCCCAAAAAGCTTGCGTCTTGCCCCAATACTCTTTCGCTGGAGAAAAATCAAAGCCTTCAATCCTCTCATATCTGTTCAAGCCAATCTCTCTTGCCAGAACGCTGTGAGCCGCTATCCCATCAAACTGACCCTGTTTGGATGATGCGGATAACTTGACCTTTAGATTATCTTCCTCCTGAATCCAACCGGTGGGTGTTATCGAATGGCGGTTCGTTCCAACCAGTAAATCATAATCATCTCGTACGCTAAATTCCCTTCGAGGCAAGGGCCGCCATGTCTCACCACTTTCCCATGTCGACATACCATTAGAGTGGACCCAACTGCCCAGCGACTCGTATCGAGGCGAGTCATCGACTTGAAAGACTGATTGCGACCACATGCCCTCTGCGCGGCCAGGATCAAGAGATATATTACCCCAGCGATTATTACCGAGATAGATATTGAGCGACTCGTCTTCATATTGCCAATCTTGACGCCAATGCTTAATTGTAATCGGTTGAGTTTCTTGACCGTCCCCGCCTTGCATTCGCATTACTAGTATATGCTGAAGGCTAATGAATGTTTCCCTATCATCAAGAACGAAGATAAATTCGGTTCCCCATGACTGATAGGGTCTAGCTTTATCAAGGGCAGGATCGAAAACGATGGTTTCAAGAAATTCAAAGGAGGCCCTATACTCTCCCGCCATCGACAAAATAGCTGCCCTATCGCGCTCAAAATCAGTCTTCGCTGGATCATTCAGAGATCGCCATCTAGGGCTTGGCTTACGATCCAGTTTAACGGGAGTCCCTGAGGTGAGCCCTCCTCTCGGAAGCTGATGAGGACGATCAGTAAGATTCCAAGAAAATGTATATACCTCCTTTTCACGATCACCATCATTTTTAGAGTAACCATTTGGAGAATTTGATTGAGCTCCGGCGGCAATCAGAACAAAGGCAAAAAGGATCGACACAAACAAATAGGGTGTGCAGCTTGCTCTGCGATAAAAGTCGGCACACTTAATCATAAGACAACCTCAAAACCCTCAAAAATGGGGTGCCCGAGGTACATGTCCTTTGACTGCCCTGCATCCTTGTGTGACTCGCGAAATGCCTCAGATTTAGTCCAGTTCTTAAAATCAGCATTGGAGCGCCACGTGCTATGAGATGCATATTCGGTATAGTTATCCGTTTTCTCGCCTTTTAGCAGATGGAACACCACAAATCCGGGTACCGAATCAAGATTCGTTTCCCGATGTCTCCAAATAGTCTCAAAATCATCCTCTCGACCCAGGCATATTTTGAATCGATTCATTGCTATATACATAAATACTCACGATCGTTAATTTAACAATATCTAACTACAGGAACATCGATACCGCCACATAAAGCTGTCAGTAATACGGACAGAACATGCTCTTTAGATGCGAATGATAATTATTATCGAGCCTAAGTTCAAGATCGGACGATCAGCAATCATCGTTTCAAGAAAAAAAATCAAATAAGATGCCATTAAAAATGACACTTGAGCATCTTGATTTTCCTTTCATGTATGTTTGCGCAACATTCCGACCAAGCATTGCAACTCAATTCCATGCTTATAAGCGAAAAACCTGCCTCAACAAATTTCGAACCTCAATGTATTTCAAACGGCCGAAAACTTTTAGCCTGATGCACTAAAGCATCTCTAACCTCTTTTTCCGTGTAGCAAGGTTGATCAAACCCGATGAAATATCTTTCCCCAGAGGATAGCGAATAGTAACCATCCGTGCATAAGGCCAGCATCTCTGCAAGAGGATCCTTTACCCCATATCTTGCATTCAAAGCTGAACAGATTACGTTCCGGTGATCCTCATTCATGTGATTGATCATAGAAGTTTCATTTTTTGTCCACTGTGGCGCCACCGCCTGCCAATGATGCTCGTTTAGCCAAGCTATTTCACCGAAACCTCCGATCCATCTAGCCCGTAAAGATTTGAACAAATAAAAGTGAAACCCATGCACGAGCGAGTACGAGGTGCTGTTTGGAAATAATTTGAAGAAACGCGAACTGATGCGATCGGCGTCCTCGTCAACAATTTTTGAAATATCACCTATCAGACTCAGTCTTGCTCTATCTTGTTTGTCTTGCTTGAGGTTTGCGCCACAGATCGTGATACATGCGCGAGAGTCGCGGGTAAAATTGGCAGTATGCTGAGCGATATCGCTGGCATAAAGAATCACATCCCTGTTGGTGTTGGACATGAATGTGATAAAGCTGCCGAAAGGATAGTCTTGAGTGCTTTTTGATATCGTCGATAATACCGCCTCATCACTCGATCTGAATAATTCAACGGGGGATAAGTCTGATGATTCTGCCATCTTTGCCATATTCAATAATATCTAATTGTGAGCGGTTCTTGCGTTATAGTAACAGGCACTTTATATACATCACTTATTATGTCCTCAGTAAATACAACATTCGGCCTTCCCGATTTCACTATTTTTCCTTCTCTTATTAAGATAACGTTATCAGCAAAACGTGCCGCCAAGTTTAAATCATGCAAAACAATCAATATCCCCATCTTTCTAGCTAGTTCTTTTATAACGTTAAACATATGCAACTCTCGTCCCATATCCAAACCAGCTACCGGTTCATCCAAAAGCAAGTAACGATTATCTTCTGAATCGTCAGGTGTCCATAGTTGCAGGACACATCTAGCAAAGTGGACAAATTTTTGTTCGCCTCCAGATAGGGTATTAAACTTCTGTTGCATTAAGTGTTCAATTTCACATGCTTTCGCCAACTCATCAACGGCAGCCTCAAAATATTTGTTAAAGTAGTTATGACCCGCATGCAACCATCCCATCTCTAGAACCTCACGTGCGGTAAAATCAAAAATCATGGCTTGAGTTTGAGACATCACACTCCTCGGAAATGCGCGCTCCCTGACCGTAAGTTGCTCTAAATTTCTAGAGTCATAGAAAACATTACCGGCGCTGGGTTTCAAATCCCCGGCAATAACACGCAACAATGTGGATTTTCCAGCGCCATTGGGTCCGACCAGCGCCAGAATTTGACCAGGCACGATTTCCAGTGAGGTCTTCGCCAAGAGCAATTTATCATTGACAACAACATCAACTGAAACAGCACTAATAGTCATGTTTTTTCATCCTAAAAATCAGCCACAGGAAGAAGGGTGATCCTATTGCACTCGTAATTAGTCCAATAGGCAACTCAGCTGGCTGAATCACCATCCTAGCTATGACATCCGCAGAAATCATTATAAAAGCACCCATAGCCGCTGAAGCAGGCAGCAGATAATTATGATTGACTCCACCAATCAAGCGGGCTAGATGCGGAATAACAAGCCCAACAAACCCTATCATCCCCGAAATAGCCACACTGGCGCCTACTGCCGCAGCAGACGCAAAGATGACTCTATACTTTACCCTTTTGACATCCACCCCTAAACGGTAGGCCTCTATTTCGCCCAACTGCAATATATCCAAGGTTCTTCGTGCAGGTAACATAAAAAAGAAAGATGAAATCATCAAAACCATTGCAGGCATAAGCACCGACCAGGTTACTCCACCAAAACTGCCCATAGTCCAAAAAGTAAGAGAACGAAGCTCAGAGTCTGTGCTGATGTAGGTTAAAATGCCAATGGCGACACTAGCAATTGCATTTACCGCAATACCTATCAACAAGAGATAAGTCACCCCCTGATAGCCGAACCCCTTGGTAAACACAAAAAGAAGGAGAGTTACCATGGATGCCCCAAAAATTCCGGCGAGAGGTAGCATAAAGAGTTCCAAAGAGGGAGGAATGTAGAGATCAGAAGTGAGTACAATCACCACTGCCGCCCCCAAAGCAGCACCGGCAGAGACACCGATGAGACCGGGATCTGCAAGAGGATTTCTAAACAGACCCTGCAATGCTGCACCTGACAGTCCCAGACTTGCGCCGACCAAGCCCGACAAAATGACTCTGGGCAAACGTATCTCAATCAAAACAGTTCGCTGCAATTCCGTCAATGACCCAGACAACAAGTCTAAAGCAGGGATTGAAAAACTTCCGATAGCACTGGCGATAATTGCTCCAAGCATTATCAAAAGCACTAAAATTCTGACGATTATTACTTGATCTTTTTGAGGAAACATTCACTTAACCATTTCTTGTGCTACAAACACCGCTGCCGAGAGCGTGCGAGGACTAAAGCCTAACATCTCCATACCGTCCATTGTCAGGATGTTGTCGGTTTTAGCGGCTTTGGTCAATCGCAAGTATGGATGATTCCTGAGTTCTCGGCGAGTACCATAGCCCTTGAGACCGCGCTTTGTGATAATAATCATGTCAGGATCAGCGGAAATTATCGCTTCTGGTCCGACAGGTTTCCAGCCCTCAAAATTAACGCTATTGACGCCACCAAACATATTTATAAATCCATCTGCCGAGACACCCTTCCCGCCGACAATTGGTGAACCACTGCGCATACTCAGCACAAACATCACTTTTGGTCGCTGTCCAGCCGTCTTGACAACAAGCTCCTCCAGCAATTTTATTTTTACCGAAAGGTTTTCCCGAATCATTTCCTGAGCTTTTTCCTCACGATCCATAATTCTCGCCACGCAAATGAGCTTATCAATTATGCCCCGGCTGGTGTGTACTTCATCAATCCTAAAATACTCAATCCCGGAATTTTTGAGCTGAACCATAGTCTCAGGTGGTCCCATATCATTCTCACCAAGAATTAGTGTTGGGCTGAGAGAGAGTAATCCCTCCGCTGAAAGATTTCTGACATAACCTATCGAGGGAAATGCCTTCGCGGTGTCTGGATACGTTGAGGTTGTATCGACTGCGACGATGTTTTCTTCCATCTCCAGCAAGTAGAGAATTTCCGTGAGTGAACCCCCGGCGACAGTAATCCGAGAAGGATCACTTGCTGGTTCGCATGCGAGGACGATGGACGACATGGCAAAGGAACCTAGAATCATGATTAGTTTATTCATCATTTCGCTTTAAACCCCGGATAGAAAAAAATATTGCGAATACGAACGATAATGATTATCATTCATTTATTCATAACTGAATAAATTATATTAACTAATTGCTTCAGGAGCAAAAAAATGAACGGTACTTCCCCCTCTGATGAACAAAAAATATTTCGGGTTATTCACATCTTACCAGCAGCACTCGTTATTGCTCTGATTCTAGGGTCATCAAATTCAGCTCATGCGAACAAAAATGATATCGAAACTCAAGCTGATGGAATCGATGAAATAGTGGTAATTTCGTCTCGAGTTCCTGTTCCAATGGACGAAGTGATTGGCTCTGTTGGCGTAATCGATCGTTCCGATATCGATTCTCGGATGGTCAGTGACATGGCTCAATTATTCGCAACACAGGTCGGAGTTTCCGTTGACAAGCGACAAGCTTACAGCCGAATGTACAATGATGGGATAATGATCCGAGGACTCGGCGGAAAAAGAGTAAATGTTCTAATCGATGGTGTTCGTGTAGGTGATACTTATACTGGCTATGGTCGTGACCTTGTGGATCCCGAATTACTGAAACGGGTGGAGATTCTAAAAGGTCCTAGCTCCGCCTTATATGGCTCTGATGGATTGGCTGGCGTGATTTCATACATTACAAAAGACCCTGAGGACTTCGGTGCTAATGGGCAACTCTATACCTCAATAAAAACAAGTTTTGACTCGAGCTCGGACAGGGTGAAAACCGGAGTGACACTAGCATCCAGCAAAGACAAATTAGGATGGATACTCCAAGCTACCAGGCATGATATGGAACAATCAAAGTTGCATGACGACGCATCCTTAGCTCCTAATCCAATGGAGGGCGATAAAACTAGCATATTGGCTAAGTTAAACTATGATCTGAACGACACGTCAACCATATCTTTAATCATAGATATGGAGCGCTCTGAGTCGGACTGGTACCTGCCTACAGATATCGGAATGAGTTTTTTTCCATCGCCCATAACAAACACTTCAGAGTCACTTGGCACAGACAAGACGGATCGCGAGAGATATACCATCTCTTATGAACACTCCGGAGAGACAGCCCTCTTCGATTACGCTACTGTCAATGCTTTTCATCAGTCGACAGATCAGCAGCAGAAGACAGATAAAGTAAAACAGATCTTCGGTTTTGGACCAATGGCTGGTCCAACACAATTCCAGACGGAAGCAAGTAATTTTGAGTTCAATCAATCGGTTGAAGGCATGTCTATTCAATTCGGGAAGGATTTACTTCAGAGCTCAGGCATTAAACATCAAATGGTCTATGGCCTAGAATATGAAAAAATTGAAGTTGAACGACCGAGATACAAGACTTCTACTGATGTACTTTCCGGCGCTACATCAAGCATTTTCGGTGGAGACATTTATCCAAATAAAACATTTCCCGATACTACTACCGAGCGATCAGCAGCATACTTTAGTGATCGAATAGAAATAAACGATCATATGTCTCTTGTGTTAGGCTTGAGGTATGATCAGTATGACCTCAAACCAAAACCAGATCCATTGTTCAATGTCTTGAACGTAGCGCGCAATGAATTAGCTTTCATTGACGATAGTGCATTTTCAGGAAAATTTGGGATTCTTTATGATCTAACTGATAATCTTTCGATATTCGCTCAGTATGCTGAGGGATTTAGAAGCCCTGATTACGAGAGCGCTAACTTATCTTTTGTAAACTTTGCGTATTACTACAGTGTGGCGCCAAACCCAAACCTAGAATCCGAGGAAAGCTCTGGCTTTGAAATTGGGCTGAGGGGTGGGACCGAAGATACCAACTGGTCAATGGCTTTCTACGATACAGACTATGAAAAGTTTATCGAAACCGATTTAACTGGGGTAACGTCGCGAGGACTAGCGATCTATCAATACGTCAATCTTGATGAAGTTTCTATTAGAGGTTTCGAACTGGAAATGAAGCAATCGTTTTCTTCGAATCTCTCGACAACCATCGGGATAAACCGAAATTATGGGGAGAAAAACGGGGAAAAACTGACAAGCATACCGCCGACAGAGATTTTACTTGTGCTTGATTGGCAACCACTCGAAGACAGATTATCTATTCGTGCAGTAGCCTCGATGATTGACGATGGGCCCGGAAACAAATCAAACTGCGGCCGATCTGGACGAGGCGATTGCCTTGAGGTCTCTGGCCATACTACCCTCAATCTTTATGCCGATTATATGGTCACGAGGAATTTGTCGGCTAAAGTTGGCGTGGAAAATCTAACTGACAGAAAGTATTGGGATTGGATCAGCGTAGATGGGAAGTCGGCTGATGACCCCGCAAAAGACCTCTTTCTCTCTGCAGGAAGAGAGTTCAAAGCTGAATTGCGATATGAATTTTAGTAAATCATCTATGGACCACATTCTCCAATGAGACACTAGTTTCTCCCCTTGCGGTCGGCCCAATAATAGCGTTTACGTTAAGTAAACAATTATTATTGCGTCGACCCGCAATTCATGTATTAAATGCGACAACTTCAGCCTTGATAGTGCTAGAGCGACTAAAGTTTTAACTCCATATGGAATAAAAGCTGACAATCGACTGGTGCTGGCAAGTTACAACGGGTGTAATTGCATGGAGAGGACTTGGATGAGTGAGTTTCAGATTGAAACATCGGTTGAGAGAGTCAGCGAAAACGTGTGGAGGGGACACTTGCATCGAGGCTGGCGGATAGGGCGCGTTCCAAACGGCGGTTATGTTTTAGCAATTGGAGCTAGAGCCCTCAGCGAAGCTCTCCCCCATCCTCACCCTCAGGTAATAAACGCTTTCTACCTAAGTCCCACCGTCCTAGGCCCAATCTATTGTCATGTCGAGACACTTCGCTCAAGCAAGCGTACCACCCATGCTGTCGTCAAGATGCTTCAAGAAGACGAAGTCAAAGTGCAAATTACGGCGGCTTATGTTGATGTTGCTAACGTGATCGGGCCTAGCTGGACCGACCTAGCGCCAGTTGAAATACCACCTTGGGATGAATGCGAAGACGCCGGTAACACTCAACTGGAATTTCGACAACGAGTCGATATCCGCCTCACTTCAAGCGGCCGAGTGCTCAAGGGCAGTGATCCAAGTGGGAATGCCAGATTCGATGGTTGGTTAGCACACAAAGATGGTACCGATCCAGACATTTTATCTCTTATAATGTTTGCAGATGCGTTGCCGCCTCCACCATTTAATGTTTTCGGGCTAGCCGGCTGGGTTCCCACAGTCGAGTTAACTGTGCAGGTTCGAGGCATACCATGTCCTGGGCCTATTCGCGGCACCTTGGCAACCCATGCTGTTACCGAAGGTCTGCTTGAAGAAGATGGCTACTATTGGGACTCTCGTGGAAAACTTGTTGCGCTTAGTCGACAGACGGCAAGAGTTCGCGTTAAATAAGATGCAATAAACTGTTCTTCAGCGCTTTGAGTGAGGGCAGTCAGATCAGCGCATCGGGAGAATAACTTTTCATTAAGGAGGACTGATCCTGAAAGGGAAAAACGTTGCTATCGTAGGTTCAAATCGGGGCATTGGTCTTGAACTCGTGCGCCACTTGATTGCAAGAGAGACACGTGTTTTTGCCTTTTGCAGAGAGACTTCCCCTAGTCTGGGCGCACTTAAGCCTGCCGCCATCATCGAAAATTTTAATGTAACCGACCCAGAGGTCATGCGAGCAAAGATCAAACAGCTTGGTAATGAGCGAATTGACTGGCTCATACATGTCTCGGGAATTCTCAGAAACGAGAATTTGGCGCAGCTAACGCAGAGGTCACTCATTCGGCAGATGTCAGTAAATGCCATAGGCCCAATCCTTACCATACAAACATTTTTACCCTACCTGTCTCAACCGTCCAAAATTGGCCTCCTGACTAGCCGGCTTGGCTCCATTACCGAAAACACCTCCGGGAGTTATTATGGATATCGGATGTCCAAGTCAGCCCTGAACATGGCTGGAAAGAGCCTGAGCAAAGACCTCCGTGGAAGAGGAATCGCAGTGATTCTATTGCATCCAGGATACGTGAAAACCGAGATGACAGGTTTTAGCGGGGATATCAACGCTTCGGATTCTGCTAAAGGGCTGATAAGGCTAATGAATGAGAAAACTCTTCGGGAAACAGGCACGTTTTGGCATGTGTCAGGCCGCCGAATACCATGGTGAACGTCAAAACGCGGTAGCCTATATTTTGGAAATTCTGCCACAAAAGTTCTGCATTTCAGCTAATTAGAGCTACATTTACTTATTCTGCATCGGATTTAAAAACAATTTTTTACGGCAGGCTGATCGAATAAATCTGCCCAATCGCACGCAGTTTAAGGCCAATATGCTGCAAAAGGATTCTCCATCCATCAACGACTCAGGTCAAACATGATACTCTCATCAGATCGGTTCTAATGAGCCAAAGGGCTGGGCCTGAGCTGAATTTTACCTGCATAGGTTTTTTTTGGAATTTCGGACTGAAATATGGGTGCCTGCCCATTGGTAAACCATAAACCCCTGCCCTTCCAACCGGATTTAGGATCATCTATCCTCCCAACTGCGCCCCGAGTATAAGTGGTAAAAGGATAGCGGACCCGAATGACCGTAAACGTCTCTGCTTTTTGATTAAATGCGATCAGTGAGTCAGAAGCAGTCCCATTAATAATCACCGTATCGCTATCCATCCCTAGAGTATCGAACTGATCAACCCAAATATAGTAATGCATATCGTTAGAGCCACTCCCCATAACCTCGCGCTCAGCCTTGAATTGAGGGCCGGGTGTTCTCCATAGTTTCCAACCCTCTGGACATTGATCTCCTCGCCCCCAAGTTTGTTTGCACAGTTTTCTATCAAAACGCGCAAGGTGGCCACTCCCACCGAGAGCCGTCCAAATAATTCCTTGAGTGTCAACGTCTATGCCCCTAGGACCATTGCCTGGAAAAGGTGGGCTGAACGCTTCATGCTCATTAATGCTAGGATCGTAACGCAGAATAAAGCCCGGCTGACCTGGCTTGGAGAAGTGAATCCCTGCAGGCATCCCCCACCAGACAGATCTATCTTATGGATTCGGGATAACACCATAGCGAAAGCCTACAACAGTTTCATCGGCGATGTCATCGCCGTCGGTATCTATTTTACCCTCAGACCAACCCATCGACGACTCAAGAGATTTTGGGCCATCTGCTGAAAAAGTTTTGGTGTCAAGCCAATCAACAACATTGGCGTCGCCACTTGTCCAGAGTAAATTCTTATTGTCAAACTGCAGGTGATGAATACCGAAACAGGTATCAACAGGAATAATTTCCTCGGTCAATGTATCGAAATATCCAAGTTGCCGATGGTGGTAGTTGTTAGCAATTACGGCAGATTTTGTGCAAAAGTCCGGCAAATCTTGTCCCCACTCCCTACGGACTCGCATCGTTGACCAAACTTTACCCGTATCGTCCATCATCGGATTGTGTGGATTTACTAGATTAACGTAACCCGGCTTATGGATAGTATGGATCCTCGGCTCAGGGCATCCTAGGCCTTTTGCGGCAACGCCTGTAAAGATGTCTTCACTGCCGAGAGGCTTATATGTTCGCTCGCACCATCGGCTCGCGTTTTTCCCAGCTGGAATTTTTATCTGCCTCGCTTCATGCTTTATAGGATCCACAATAAGCACATGATCGTTTCCAATATCTCCGCCATAAACCGGTTTATTTGCATAAAGAAAAGGATCTCTCTTGTCAGTCGAGACCATGTCATGTGCCCAAGTATAGAGCTCCCCCCAACCCCACTGTGTGATGACAAAATTCCGTTCAATGCCCTCAGGTCGGGGCGGCACTTCGGCAGGGATTTTCCCCGAAGCAATATCACTCGCAAAAGACCCGAGAGTGTTCACTAACAACTCCCGATTCATTTCCTGCGAAATGAAATTCATGCCCGCAGTTTTCTTAAGACCATGATCAAAAGCGGCTCGATCCGTAAATCTCGTATATGAATTCCCAATCTGATGACATAGCAAGCAACTCAATTTGAACTGACTCAACCAGGCCGATTGAGAATCATATGGATAATCGGCTTCTTGCAAAAGATCTGCACTTGGGGGCGACAACATGGATAGCCAATAGTTGGCCGGATAGATTTCAGCCGCAACCGAGGCACTCTCAGCGTTTTTTACTTGGATGAGAAGATCATCTCCTCCGCTACCCATGTGTTTTTCTGAGTCAGCCAACCCATATCCGCGAACCCAAATTTCATATTCGACATTCGGCAGTTCAGGTAAAACAAAACGACCTTTGTCATCGGTCACGACAATCTTTCGATAATCGGTTGGAAGCGAATCAGTCTCGGCGATTACCCATACACCCGCTTCTGGGGCTCCTTTTTCATTAACAACCTGCCCAGATATATAGTGCTTTTTTAAACCACAGCCAGAAACAAAGGCTAGAAAAACTAACAAACAAAAACATAGCCTAATCATTCAATTATGCCCTGCCTAAAAAATTTTCCATTATATCTTTGCACCCTTGCAACGATCTCCATTGGTCAGCAGGAGGCTCCGGTGGGACATAAAAACATATCGTACTGAATCCCATAAGCAGGAGTTCTTCCATACGCTTTTCATTTGCCGAGGTGGCGTAACCAACGATAACAGTTAAATCAAGCTCATCCATGGACCGTCCAACTTTCTCCATTTCCAATGCGGTTTGAGCTAACAACTTTTCGATTTCATGGCCACCATCCAACGGAATCCAGCCGTCACAATACCTAGCAATTCTTCGTGGGGTTGCTACCCCACCTCCACCCATGATGACCGGCGGACCCGATTTTTTTATCGGTTTCGGCCAACACCAAGCTGGATCAAAATTGACATGCTTTCCGTGATACTCGGCTTGCTCCGACGACCAAAGTTCACGGATTGCTTCTACGCTCTCGCGAATAACTCCCCAATGAAATCCAAACTCTATACCAAAATCAGCCAGCTCTTCTCGATTCCAACCACCTCCAATGCCAAAAATCACTCTCCCATCAGACATTCGGTCAAGCGTGGCTAATCTCTTTGCCAACTGAATTGGGTGATGCTGAGCCACTAAACACACAGCTAAACCCAATTGAAGGGATTTTGTTACTGCAGATACACTAGAAAGAGACACAATGGGGTCATAAAATTCTTTATACCACTGAGGCATAACAGCATTAGGTTTTTCCCACTTAGCAAATCTTTTCTTTTCTAAGATATAATATTTTCTATATGACCCAACTACATCATTTGGTATTTTACAATGTTCAGGCATAGCTGGTGTAGCGTCTGTACCTATTACATTTACAGGTGCGTTCTTAGGTGGGTGTTTTAATAGTTCACCTAGTTTTGTAATTGATACATGGTCATCATTTTTTTGCCATCTTAATTTATACTCTTCATTTAAAGCAAGCATATGTTTATATAACCACATATAATTGTAAGCAGACTTCATAACCCATTGTGTACTAGGGTGTCTTAACCAACCTGCTTTGTAAATGATTGCTTCTTCGTTAGGAT
>CAJWMT010000029.1:0-26281 GCA_913044275.1 uncultured Cellvibrionales bacterium | reverse complement strand
ATGGCGAAGACGCGCTCTCCTTCATGCTCATCATGAGCGCCATGGTCCTCATGCTCATCATGCTCATCATGATCGTCATGAGCCTCTCCATGTCCCCCATGCCCCTCATGGCCCTCACCGTGATATGGGATACCGTGGACGTTCTCCGTGCTGCGAAAAGACATACCCACATATCCCCAGTCTCCGGTCTTTGAGATGCCTATTCTCATGGATTCAGACTCAGCATCTGAATTGCTCAGCGTTCCCATTTCCGCATCATCATGCTCATCATGGCCCTCTTCATGCTCATCATGCTCATCATGCTCGTCTTCGGAGTGAATAATCGCCCCAGGAGGAATATCATAGTTATCGAATTTCGAATCTTTATAGGACAAACTCAGGTTTAAGCCACCAATATTGTTTTGATAAGACAACTCTCCCGCTTCCCCATCATTTACCGACTGGCTTTCGAGGCCAAGGCGAAACTCAGACTCTTCAAAATCTTCTGTGGCTATCGTGTTGTCCACAATATTGATGATTCCACCAATGGTCCCGTTAGCATGAAGCAATGATGAGGGCCCTCTAACAATCTCAATCTGCTCTATATTGTTTAAGTCAATGTCATTGGGATGGTCAGCGCCGAGACCAGACACGTCACGATTAACCATTCCGTTGTTTAGAATTCTCACTCTAGTGCCTGACATTCCTCTTATAATCGGCTGCCCCACCGCTGCACCATAATCCGCAGAGGCAATACCCAGCAAATTGTCAAGTGACTCTCCTAAGCTAGCAGTGGCATCATTTGAAATATCATCGCCATCAACTATATGCAGGGGATTGGCAATTTCACTAGCTTTATTGCCAACAAAAGAGGAAGTGATAATCACCTCTTCTATCGTTTCCGACGCCAAGCCACCGCTTAGCGCTAGCGCCACAGCAACTGCTGTCGCAGATCGAACATGTTTCATTTACTGTCTCCTATAAAACTTTGATTAAATAAAGTGAATTTTTAAGTATTGGCTTGTCTCGCTCGCAAAAATTTATGCAAAAAGACATCTGCAATTTTTAAGGTTGTGATCTCAGGCATCGGGTTTTCAATCCTCCATAAAATCCAACGTAAGCAATAATCGTCGAATATTGCCGGACAACTGCGGTGAACGATGAATAAGCCCATTGCCCTCATTTCCTTCCCAAGACTCTCCTTTGAGCAAAGCAACATCGCCTCGCGCTAGATATTGAACGTCATTTGCACAATCAAACAGTCCCGATTGATCATCTGGTTTACCCTGATTGCCGACACCCAGCTTGGTGCGATCAGAAAAAATATTAGGAAGCCATTCTGTAGCCGTACCTTGGTATGTGGTCACAAGCCGACAAGGCACTCGATCAACATGAAACCTTGGACACATGGCACGGTCCAATGCGCTGACTCGCAGCCCGACGCGGTTGAGACCAAATAGGCAAGCGTAAATGTCTGCCAGATGGGCTATGTCCTCTGCGAGGGCTTTTGACTCGGCTGAGAAACTAAGCTCTCTTTCTATGGCAGGATAAATGGCTTCAGGTGGGGCAATGAGCGAGATCTTCAAAGCCGGAAATTGATCAAGTATGGTGTCAGCCGCTTGAGTAAGCTTTAGGCTTAGCTTGCGTTGCCATACGGCAATGTTTACGTCTTCTCGATAGATACCACCGAGTGATTGCAGTTCGCTACCTGCTACACAACCCAATGCATATCTTGGCGGTGCGATAGAAGCGATGTTATGGGATAGCTGATTCATGCACTCTCCGTCCAAGCCGGAAAGGGATCAGGAAAAGTAGCCCAGGGTGCTTTCCCCCTCAAAACTTCCTCCTCACTCAGCAGGCAAGCATCCAGAGCATCGATCATGTCGCTTTGGTTTAGTTCTTGGCCGATAAATACTAATTCTTGACGCATATCACCAAATGGCTCCACCCATTGCTTCTCTATGGAGGCAAGATATTCTTTGTCAGTGGGCCAGTTCTTTTTAGGCAGAGCCTTCCAAAACATTCCTGCAAGACCATAATGAGCGATTCCTCCCGCTTGACTCCATTGTCCGGCATATTCTGGGCGGGATCCGAGCCAAAAATAACCTTTTGACCGGAGCAGTTTTCCGAACTTTTCGGTTTCATGAAGAAAATTATAGAACTTTTGAGGGTGAGACGGCCTTCTTGCTTGGTAGGTAAAACTTGCGATCCCATACTCTTCCGTTTCAGGCAAATGATCGCCGCGCATCTCTTTTAGCCAACCCGGTGCCTGTTGCGATTGCTCAAAGTCGAACAGCCCTGTGTTGACCACCTGATCAATGTCTATTTTACCTCCGGAGATCGGAATCACTTTTGCTCTAGTGTTTAACGTTTGAAGAATTGCGGTTAGGCGTTCCACATCAGGTATGCTGGCCAAATCAGTCTTGCTTATAAGAATAACGTCGGCGAATTCAACCTGATCGACCAGTAAATCGGCAACAGTCCGCTCATCCTCTTCGCCCAGTGATTCTCCCGTCTCTTGAAGATATTTTGCCTCGTCATAGTCCTTAAGGAAATTGACCGCATCCACCAAAGTAACCGTTGTATCCAAGATTGCGACGTCTGAAAGTGACACTCCATTTTCATCGGCAAAGGTGAAAGTCTCTGCAACTGGCAGCGGCTCAGAGATACCTGTTGATTCAATAATCAGGTAGTCAAAACGGTTCTCAAGCGCAAGTTGAGTGACTTCCTTTAGAAGATCTTCACGCAACGTGCAACAGATACAACCATTGCTCATCTCTACAAGCCTCTCTTCGCTTCGGTTTAATGAAACTTCGTTTTGAACGATGGCTGAATCAATATTGATTTCGCTCATATCATTCACAATAATCGCAACCTTTTTTCCCTGTCGGTTATTTAGAATATGACTAAGTACCGTTGTTTTTCCGGCTCCGAGGAATCCGGAAAGTACTGTAACAGGTAGGCGATTATTCATTGTTTTCCCGAATTTTTAAGGTGATATCTTTGAAGGGACGGAATGATACAACATATCATTTTGTTATTTCAACCTTAAAACGCCGCCAGATACAAAAAAGTTCAAACCTTTTAATCTATGGCATTAATACGTGATATCGAATCCAAAATCGAGGTACAGGTTTAACAGAACGTTTTGATTAAAAAGCTACTAAGAAACCGTAGATGATCGTCAATTTTCGTTGGCTCCAAAATAATCGGTTTATCCTCATAAGATAGTCAATGAACCGAATTACGCACATGTGACCGGAAATTTTAGCGACCTATGAGTACTTACGTCTGCCACTCCAACCTAACAAGCCACCTAATTATGGAACGAAAGATTAATTTTCTGGTGCCACTCGCTTGCGCAGGAAGCCCGAAAATGTTCATGAAAGACGATTCTAGTTTACCTTAGCACTCCGATAGACCGCCATGGCTGGAATGGCGGCCGCAAAAGCGGTGGCACCAATTACAAGTAAAGCATAACGGATACTGTCTGCAGATAAGATCTGAGCATCAACGTGGAGACCATAGTTATGGGAGAGAAAATCGTTTGACACGATGAGAGTGATAGTTAGTCCAGCCCCACCTATTAAAATGCTTATACAACTGATCAATAGCGCCTCAATTTCGATAAGAAGAAAAAGAAAAATCGGCGGTGCCCCAATTACCCTCAGCAAATAAATCTCCCGTTCCCGTTCCCTGACAGAGGCTAGCATCATTGCTGTCAAACCCAGTAAGGCCGCAATCAAAATAAGACCAGAGATTAGCCTAAGAGTATTTTCTAAAATCTTCATCATTTGCCAAAGTTCCGAGAGCGCCACTCCCGGAAGGATTGCAGTCAGAGGCTCACGCGAAAAATTATTAATATCTCTTTGCACGCCAAACGTGGCCAAACGAGAATTTAGTCCTAGCATAAATGCCGTGATCTTTTTTGGTTGAAAAAGTTGATGGGTTGACTGGTTATCCGAAGGAAGCTCGCGCATCAAGCCCGATGCATTGTTGTGAATCGCCTCCAAACCATGCAAACTGACTTGGAGCGACTGATCCACTGGGGTGCCAGTGGGTCTCAATATCCCAACAATCCTGAAAGGATTATCATCATGGAGAGTGAAACTGGTTTTCCCCAGTCCATGGGCCAAAACAATTCTTTGGCCAATCGAGTAATTTAATTTTTTTGCAACTTCTGACCCAAGAACAACATCAAAAATATCCTCGAATGGGCTTCCCTCATCGAATTGAAGAGTCTGCTTATTTCCATAACTGAAGTGCTTAAAATAATCTTTGGTAGTCCCCACCACTCTAAAACCTTGGTGCGAATCACCTAATGAGATAGGAATCGACCAAGCCACTTTGGAGTCTGAAACGATACTATTGTAGGTGCCCCAATCGATGTTATTGGTAGGATTTCCAATGCGAAAAACCGAATAAAGCAATAGATTTAAGCTACCAGTTCGTGCGCCAACGACAAGGTCAATGCCTGATACGGTACTATGAAAACTGTCCTTAGTCTGGCTTCTAATGTGGTCCACGCCAAGCAGTGCATAAACACTGACACTCATCGCGATCACCGTGAGTAAGACCGACCCTTTTCTGTTGAAAAGGCTCTTTAGCGCAAGCTTAAAAAACATTAATTAGTTGTCTCTAAATCATTGATATCCAGAAGCGGATCGATTCGGTCAAATCCGTCAGATAATGAAAGGTCATGACTAACAAAAAGCAGCGTTGTTTTCATTTCCGACACCATTTGATGCAGTTCTGACATGAAGATATCGCGATTCCTCGTGTCAAGAGACGAGGTTGGCTCGTCAGCAATCAGTATTTCCGGTTCATTTATCATAGCCCTTGCAATAGCAATCCGTTGCTGTTGCCCAATACTCAGCTTTTCTATTGGCTTATAACAATCTGTGTCATCGATACGGAAGGTCGATAGTAAATTTACCATTTTTTCTTGCAATGCAGATGGAGGTGTTTTCTTTGAGAATTGATTCGCTAGCTTGATATTATCCACTGCATTGAGATAGGGAACGAGATTGAACTGTTGAAAGATGTAACCAATATGATTTGCCCTAAAGTGATCAAGTTGTCGATTTGTCATTTTGTCAACGCGTTGAGAGAGCATAATGATCTCCCCCGAATTTGGCCTGAGAATACCACTGAGTAAGTTAAGAAGCGTCGACTTGCCACAGCCTGAGGGACCATGAAGAAATATTCTTTCACACTTATTAACCGACCATGATTTGATATTTATCACATTTTCCTTTGGGGATTCGGGGTAACTGAAGCAAATATCTTTAAGCTGAACTGTCATAATGCAAGTGCACTAAACTGATAGAAATGAGTGTAAATCAACTCGATACACAGTATCATCAACACTGTAAAATATAAACTTCAAATGGCAAAAATGGTTGTTTATGTTCATTTTTAGGTTTTTTAAAAAATCCGACTGTCTTTCAGGTTTGTTATTCTTGCCGTTCCTGATCTCAATGGGAACTAATGTTCACAGCTCAAGTCAGCAAACTTCTTCTGATTTAAGTAATCAAATTAGCAATTATGAAATCATCGATTGGATAGATCTAATTCCAAAAGAAGATCTTGATGTTCTTCTCAACCCGCCCAGCTATATCACCGATGTCGAAGATGGCTCCATTGAAGATCAAATTGTTAGCCAACTAAAGACAGATCCGGTTGCAGTGGAGAACGACAGGTATCAACAGGCGTTAATCTCCAAAAGCATAAAACCCGAGATGGACCAGAAAAAAGTCCGCGTGCCAGGTTTCATTGTTCCCTTAGAGTTCAATGATGAACAGATTATCACCGAGTTCTTTTTAGTTCCCTACTTCGGCGCATGCATCCATATGCCTCCACCGCCGCCCAATCAGATCATCTATGTTAAATATCCCAAGGGCCTCATACTAGAGGCTCTCTATCATCCATTTTGGATCTCTGGAAAACTTAAAACCTCTCTGATAGAGAATGATATGGCCACGGCCGCTTATGCCCTAGACATGGAGAATTATGAGCCATATTCAGAGGAGTAAAAAGCTGCCTGATCCAACATCGGCAGCAATTGGCCGACCTCAGGTCACATATTCTTTAACGGTTTTTTACCGGAGATCTTTCAATCCAAAACAAATTAGAGACTCGACACTGGATTAAGGGGACTCAAAAGCACTAATATTGTTCCACTGGCCCCTATTATCGCCTCAGTGCCTGCGGTCGTTATTTGTCTTTTGGTAGTTGTTCTAAACCGTCGCAGGGTAAGCAGTCACAATCTATACGTCTACACGCTTTAAAGTTCATAAAGTGCGCAGAGGCTATCAGCCCAGCAGCCATTATAGTCAGGAGTTTTTCGCCAATTTCACCAAATAAGTCATGGCCATAAAAAGCCACTGATACCAGACCCAAGAGCCCGACGGCACCCAGTAACAAGACGTTAAATTTCTTATGTTTTCGGCAACCCATCGTCAGCGCCACAACGCTTATTGGCAGAACAAAGATGAGCATATAGAGGTGAAAAACTTCCTCTTTGAGAACCAATGATAAAGAAGGTGGGATCATCACAGTAAGAATCGGCAGCGCGAGACAGTGGATGATGCAAATGTTAGACAAACAAATCGATGCGATATCTCCAAAGAGTGACGTATTCTCAATCTTAAAAAAGTTTGGGTTGCCTTTATTCATACTCAATCTATGCCGCTTTATTTCTGCATGTATAACAAACACCGTTAATTTCCAGTTGCGGGCTTTCTAATGCAAACCCCGCAGATTCAGCATCATTCCTCATGTTTTTGATAGTCAAGTCAGGGATATTAATTTCTGTTACCAGTTGGCACTTTATACAAATTAAGAACTGCGAGAAAAGGTGTTCATGATCGCAAGTAATGTGAGCACAGGCGGTGTACCTATTCGGAATATTGAGTTTATGTACGAATCCTGCTTCTTGCAAAAACTCAAGAATCCTGTAAACCGACATCGGTGGCAATAGATCGCCTGAATCTGTTTTACATACGTCTCGGATCTCATAGGCAGATAATGCTTTCGGCGACGCCAATAATGCACGTAGCACTTGCCGACGTTTCTTTGTTAATCTCAATCCGTTATCCAGACAAACTTCTTTCGCATGATCAACAATTTGCTGAATATTTCTCATAGTGATTATCTGATATTTATAAGACCGGATTTGCCGGTCAAGTCTATGGAACCTTGCATGATGTCGGTTAGCCAGTATACCTTGAGTTTTTCAATCCCCGAGAATATTTTTATTAATTTAACCTCAACAGCTGTCAGAGTATCCCCATTCTTGCACATATATTTGTATTCAGCAGTGATCTCATTATGAGTCGCATCACCAGTTTCATGATGGTCTAAATCAGATCCATCAGTTTTCTGATCGTGATGCTCGTGCTTATCATGAGGGCCCCGATGCTGTGAATGAGACCCATGATCTCTTTCATCCTGCCCTTTATGCTCTTTGTGCTCTTTGAGCTCAGTCTGAGTTTCATTCAACAGCCCAGAAATATTGACGTCGGACATTTGCAAATCGCAATCACCTCCACTGAATACGAAGATTTTCTCTGGTGTATCCAAGATATCTTTTGCCTCTTTTAACATTTTGATCTGCTCTTGAGTACGTGCCTTATGTTCAAAACCGACAATATTCGCTGCCGGGGATTCAAAATGAATCTCAAGGCTACCCTTATCGAGCGCGAGCATAAGTTCTGAGACACCATGCATATGCTTATCTTGCTTAGATCCGTGTCCATGCTTATCGTGATGTGATGATTCGGATTTAGCAATCGATGAAAACAGAAAACAAGCGAGGAGCGCTGTCAGGCAGTCTATTTTGGAAAACTGAGAAGGCATGTCAGATTAAAAGTGGTCTATTTAAGATTTCATGATACTACATATCATTTTTGGAAGGCAACATACTTACCTCTAGATATAGCTTTATGCCCCAAAAGTTCTGAAAACGGATTAATGACAGACTTCAATCATTCTATCTTACCAGGTAATGAGGCAACGCCCTCCAGCTAGTCTACACTGGAATGAACCCTTTGCGACAACACATTTATAGCTGCTGGAGCCAAAACCGCTGAGTGATCAAAAACTATTTACAAACGCCATAAAGTCCGCGGTGCTTCAAGCACTTTTTGCCTGGTGCACACTCTGAATTAAGAACGCATGTCGCTCCATTTTTTATAGCATCACGAATCTCTTCATGAGAGCTCGAAACAATACTAGTTTTTGAAATATCAGTGGTGAGCGCCAGTTTGTTTTCTTTTGCGGTGGACGAAGACATCATTTCACTGCAGAACCCTTCCGAACCATCGGTCTTTATACATTTTGGGATATATATTGGGCTGCCAAAGCTATAGAGCCCATGCATGCCACATGCGAAAGTGGTGCCAACGCCTAAACCGATTAGAACAAAGAGAGCAAGATATTGATGTTTTTTCATATGAATATTTCCTCTATGACTTTTCGTCTCGCCTTTTCGCCATCCTTTTAGATCACAATAGCAAACGTCGCCAGATCTTTAAAGACCGGTGTTGCAAGATAAATACTGCTCGGGATACAGCATCCATGCGTTTAATATGGCGTTGTCGAATAATCCTCGATGATTAAAAAACTAATCAATCAACATAATGTAAGTCATCAAGAAAGCCACCCACAGATATACCATCAGTACAGCGGAAAGGATTACCTTCCACTTTGGCCTTGTGGGGTCACTGCCGAGAACTAGATAACGAATATTTTCAGCGAATAACGCATTAGTTCCGGCGCTGAAACCTACCAGGAGCTTGCCCCCCTTGTAGTCGGATTGATATTTTCCGGATCTGACCCCATCCATGACTTGATCTATCGAAAGATCATTAGAGTCAGCAAATTCCTCGATAGTTAGCATTCTTAGCACTCCTCGTACAGCAAGAGATATCCATGGAGATCGTCTACAACCTCGGTACCCATTAACTACTCATAGAGCTCGCTGACACCATTAATAATCGTGACAGCATACATGCTATTTACGCTTAAAGACAGAAAAGGGTTTTTTACAACTTTTTTTTTGGTAGAACATGAATCGAGAACCTGGGGGAAAAAATAGACGCCCTAGATCGAGATGGCCATGAAACGATATTTAGAAGTATTTTATTGATAAAGGTTAAGCGGGTCCTTTTCTAAGATATTTATCATAATGCCATCAGGGTCTCGAAACGTCATTTCCAAATTTCTCGTCTCTTTGCGCACGCTCAAAATAGTAGGAGGGCAGATAAATTGCAAATCACAATCGTCCAACTTCTGCTTCAGAGCCAAAATGTTATCGGTATGAAACACAAGAGCTACTTCGCCCACATTTGAAGATGAAATATCCTTCTTGACACTCGGTATTTGAGGTTCTGTCACTTGAAATAAGCCGATCATGCCTCTGGCCGGTCCTGGAATTTTTAGGATGGAGTATCGTATATGTGATGTCTCTGTAACCCCCAGCAGCTGAGCAAACTCCTTATTTTGCGTGGCGTTTTCTGCGAAGGACTCACCGATACCAAGCACGCTTCTATAGAAAAATTCCGAGCGCTCAAGATCCGATACAAAGAGAGCTGCTCGCACTAGAGAGGACACAATTGGCATAAGTTTCTTATTTACACCGAGCCCGGAGAAAAGATAGTACTTAAAATGATTAGCAACGTAAATCGGTTATCCCGGTGAATCACCCTATTTTTGACTGGAATGGAGCCATTTCATTAATCATGTGTTTTACAAGTCAGTGACAGGATTGTATTCGGAAAATTGATCTAGCACAAAACATGTTGGTGCAAATTTTCTTATATGACGAAGTATGTCCCATGGGACAAAAATATGTTCATTCGTCAGTTTCCACAAAAGATATAAAAAAGAGACTAATCTACTTGTAGCCACTCTGCAAACAAACTCAGCCAGCAACCTGATTCTGAGCTGCTATATCCGCATCAATTGGGCTATTGACCGCGTGACTTAGTGGTTATGTGCGCTCATAAGAGCAGCAATAATCGCTGATAGTGAGAACTCGCAGGTGAAAGGTCGCTTCGGCGGGTACCACAAACGACATGCCAGCAGTGATAGTTTGCCACATCGTTTCTTCAGGCAATAACACCTCGACCTCGCCCGAATAAAATTCCATTAACTCTTCGACTTGAGTGGTGAATTGGTATTGCCCGGGTAATGCAACTCCAAGAGTTTTATGGCTGCCATCAGCCAAATAAATTGAGCGACTGATGACGCCGCCATCGAAATAAATGTTAGCTGCAATGTTAACCGTTACATTCTTAAATTGAGACATATACATATCCTATGAGGGGTGAGAGTAATTTTGTCGTGTTAGTTGAAATTACATTAGAGGAAAGTGAATTGGGTTTATCTCGGGTTCAAGCCATAGAGAAAAGTTGAGGCAACGTTAGTGCACGATATCGGAGATGGCAAAATTATAGCAAAAGAGCAGTTTGATGGGGTCAAAATATACTTTAATAATGAATTAATTTTTTTGGGTTTTTTTAAAAAAGGGCCCACCATAAAAACCTCCAATTTAATTTCTTCTAATAATCGGAGAGGGTTTACTGCCAGTTGCATCAGCCATTCTTTCTTTCTCTTTGCTATACCCAAGGAATGTATCCATTTTTAGAAAATTATTGAGGTACATACAATCATTGCAATCTTCGTTTAATGGCGGCGCGTTATTTGAATAGGTCATTCCTTTTATCTCTAGCAATACTTTCTCAATCCAACTTGTATCGGTTTGGTACTCAATCCAAGTGGTCTGAAACTTCATTGTGGCGTATTCAGGATCATCGTCAATCATTCCGTTTATGCCCTCATGCAAACCATCCACATAAAGGAAATAAGCTGTCTTTCCAACGTTGTAACCTAGTTTCTCCAATATCCACGCATACATGTCGGCTTGACGTTTGTATGCTTGTTTGTAATAGCCATCTAACGTAATTTCCTTTGGTGTACCTTGTGAAGTGGATTTGTAATCAACAACATGAAGTTCACCAGTTTCGGTGTTCTCATAAATATCATCGATACCTCCACCTAAACGAATATTGCTCGGCTCATGATCGTAATGAGAGTATCCTTCCGCATCAAACGCTGTGGAAAGCGTCCATTTCTTTGGAAAATCATAGGGAATCAAATATCCAAGTCCGTGGTGAATTAAGAAGGGATGAGATTTTTTGCTTCGGTATTTATCAAATTCTTTCTTAAGAAGTCTATCTGTATTGGTATTGATGAGAAAGCCTGGCATACCAACTCGCTTTACTCCGCCTATTTTCTCTCTCCAGAAGCAAGTTCGGCATTTCATGAAATGTTCTACTTTACTTCGCGATATTTCCCAAGGAACGTCTCTTAGGCTTTCTCTGGAGATACCTCGGTGTCTTGTTTCCATCAGACGTCCCTCTCTCTAGTCACTTCGTAGGGTGTTGCCTCAAGAAAGGTCAAATTAAAATTTCTTAACTTTGGCGGCAAGGCACGACCAGCGGCCAAACGGTAACTCTTCGAGTAAAAGGCACCCGCCACTATCATGCGAACTTGGCTTTTAAAAGAGTCGAACCACACCAGTTGGACCATTTTTTAAAACGTAATTGAAATTAATTACCCGATCTTTCTCTGATTAGAGGTATGATCGTTTGTACAATCGAAAGCAAGCAGAACTATCAGAGACTTTTTGTTTTGAAAAAAATTAACTAGACTAGCAATAAATTTATATCATATTTTTATATGTTCAAAATTTCAGGAGGAAAGATGACTATTCTATTTCTGAATCTAAAGAGATTCTTGGTCTTAATTTTTACATGCCTATTCGTTATTTCATGTTCAGACAGTGATGAAAGTCATTCTTCTGATAAGGCCACATGGACTTTATTAGACGCTGAAGAATTTCCAAAAGATCGTTCACTTTCTCGAGTCGAAGATGGGGTCATGTTATTGGATGGTTCCCTGATTGTTGCTGATCAACGTTACGGATTAGCTCAGGTAGATGTCTCTGGAGAGGTGACACCCTTTGGTAATTTTCAGGTGTTAGGATACCAACATAATCCTCCCGAAGTTGAGTCTGGTCCCAACGGTATCAACTTGACACCGGACAAGCGATATGTGTTAACAGCAGACGTCTTGTCAGGCCAGATATACAAAACATCGATAGAAAGCAACTCATCAGAAATCATATATTCTCACGAATATGGCGTTAATACGGCAAGACAGGATTCAACAGGCGCCATTTGGTTTACTCAGTCCACTGAGAATCAAAATGAAGCGAGACTATTCGGGGCGCTAGCTCAAGTAATCCCTGACGGTGCGTTATATCGTCTACCCGCAGCTGAAGAGGGTTCTCCGCAGATCCCTGAATTAATTCTTGAAGGGTTGAATTTTGCTAATGGATTCTACATAGATGAAGCGAGCAAGAAATTTTATCTTTCTGAGATGATGAGTAGTAGAGTCCTAGCGTTCGACTTAGATATATCGTCCGGTTCTCTTTCAAATCAGACGACGCTGGCACAAATACCCTCTCCTGACAATATGGCTTTGAACCACGATGGTACATTATGGGTAGCATCGCCTTTAGCCAACCAAATTTTTTCTATAGATGTCTCCACGGGGACTACAAAAATTGTATTTGACGCACAAACGGAAGAGGGTTCCAAGCTCGTAGATCAAGGATTAGCTAGCGTTAGCAATGGGGATGGTTGGGCTGATTTAGTTGGACCAAAGCTCACAGGAAAAATGCCCGGTTTACTTACAGGGATGATTCTTGGTGATGAAGATCAACCTTTCTATGTTGCAAATTTAGGCGCAGCTTTAATAAAGGTTTCGCCGTAGAAAAATGGTGAATTTCACTACTACTTGGCAAATGATAATCAATATAAACTATTGATTTTATCGTTAAGTTACCAAATATGGCGGAAGAGGTAGGAGTCGAACCCACCAGACGCTTTTGAGCGCCTCACTGGTTTTGAAGACCAGGCATCCCACCGGGGACGTCACTCTTCCACATCACTTCTCCTTAAGGAGTTTCTCTGGCAATTCATGATCTATCACGGTTCGGACATTACCCTTTCGAGCTGTAAAACGGATCAAATCAAAATATTCCATTAACTCTACGGTTAGATTCCTACCAATGCCAATGTGTTTTTTCACGTCAACAATAGAAAATTCCGGCATTTTCATAGACAGAGAACAGATAGACCTAGCCAAATCACGAAGTGTTTTAGAAGAAACAAATCGCTGCTTACCAAAAGCATGCAGTCGACCCGATTTTACAAGCGACCAGAGCATGCGTTCCAAATTTGCATGTTTTAGAGAGTCGTTTGCTTTCAGGTCGGCTAGGGATGGAATCTTCAGGCCGCATTGTCGAATAGCGACCTCTATAAGCGTCTGAAATTCACTCTGATTGGCTTCGATTGTTGATTGGAATTTTGACATGCTCACAATGCCACTTTTTATTTTGATCACTCCTGCTTTTACAAGTTCAGAAAATCTGTTTTCCACAATAGTAAGCTCGTGTTGGGCGGATAGTTTCTTCTTAAAGGCGTCCAAGACGGCGCCTTCGCTTCTCGGATTCGAATCATGCCAAAGTCTCATATATTCCAGTATTGATTGGTCGACCGCGTCACATGTTTCTTTCGAAACCATGAAGTCTCCAAACTGAATCGGAATTTGAGTAACATCAACCATCTTGAAAGTACTATCGATCAAAGATGTTATTTCATCTTCTCTTATATTCCAAAGACTTCTGAATTGATTCAAGTCCACCATACCGCCTTTCTCGATCAATAGATGCCTTAGATAACTCCCTGGAAGTCCAGATTCAAGAACTTGAAGATTCTTAATAAGTGTCGCACTCTTGTTTTTAATCGGCTTCGCAAACGGGTTTAAGATCACCCCTCCTCCCACAAGCTCCGACTCACTATCATCGCGCAGGATGAATGCATCACCGCAGTGACAAACAGTTTTGCTAGAAATAATAATCTGAGCAAAAATCTCATCTCCAGGCTTAAGTTGGTTGCCTAATTCCTTTTTCTCAATAATGCAAAGATTAGCTGATTCACGTTTTGCTCCTAGGTAAAGCTTCACCCGCGCATAATGTTTTATTGAGAATTTAATGGATTTCGAAATCCTAAGTTTACAATCGAACCTGTCAGTTACCCTTGCCTCGCTTTGGCTTGTTAGCCAATCACCCCGATTAACCCCTGAGTTATCGATTCCAACTAAATTCAATGCACAGCGCTGACCAGCGACGCCAGTAGTCACTTTGTTATCCTGAGCATGGATAGATCTGACTCTAACTGACGACCTCTCAGGCATTAAATAAAGCACATCCCCCTCAGATATACTGCCTGAAACAGCTGTTCCAGTTACGATCAATCCAATTCCCTTCAGATTAAAAGAGCGATCAACAGAAAGACGAAAATAGCCAGAATCAGATTTGGCCTTCATAGTTCTTGCGGTTAAGGATAGATAATTGTGAAGAGCAGGAATGCCTCTTGCGCTAATATTATCAATGGGAAAAACAGGGCACGGCTGCCCCAGCAGCTTCAACGCTTCGGCAGAAACTTGGGTTGCTCGAATTTTTGAGACTCGATCAATTTTGGTTACTGCCAAAACATAATTTCGTATCCCCAGAAATCTTAAAACTTCAATATGCTCGGCTGTCTGGGGCATTATGCCATCATCAGCGGCAACAACAATTAAGGCCAAATCTACAGAGCTTACGCCGGCGATCATTGTATTTATAAAACGTTTGTGACCGGGCACATCAATAAATCCAATAACTTTTCCATCGCCAACCTGCAGGAAGGCATAGCCAAGACTAATCGATAGACCCCTCTTTTTTTCTTCATCTAATCGATCGGTATCTATACCAGTTATTTGCTTAACAAGAGAGGTTTTACCATGATCTACATGACCTGCCGTAGCAACTATCAACGAAGTGAACCCTTCAAATCAGATAGCTGCTCTAGAAACAGCGACTCACGATCAAGACAACGTAAGTCTAATTGAAATTTGCCATCTTTAATTCTTCCTATAACAGGATAGCTGAGAGATCGCATAGCTTCAGCCACTCGTCTCAGGAGTTCATCACTATCAGTGGTTATCTTGATACCAAAGCTTGGTAGAGTTTCTATAGGCATGGCGCCACTGCCAATTTGGCTTGCACATTCATCAGTTTCCACTCGATAGTCCGATGGAAGAGCATCCGCCAATATTGGAGCGACTCTCTGCGCCTGCAATCTAATATCGTTCTGACTTCTATTTAGATACTTTAACGTTGGCAGATCACTAAGTAATTTTTCGGGATATCGATAGAGCTTAAGGACTTCTAGTAGAGCCGCCAGAGTCATCTTATCAATTCTCAGGGCTCTTTTAATTGGGTTTTTTCGCATCTGATCTATCAGGTCCGCTCGACCAGCAATGATTCCACACTGGGGGCCCCCAAGTAGCTTATCGCCACTAAAAGTGATGACATCCGCCCCACTTTCGAGCGACATCATCGCGGTTGGTTCTCTGGGGAGGCCGTAACGACTGAAATCCAAAAGGTTTCCACTGCCCATATCAACCACAAATGGGATTTGATGCCTTTTTGCAAGTCCAGAAAGCTGTGACTCGGACACACTCTTAGAGAACCCAGAAATACTATAGTTACTCGGATGAATCCTAATAATTAAACCTGTTCGATTATTAATGGCTTGTTCAAAATCTCTCAGATGAGTTCGATTGGTCGCGCCAACTTCTATCAAGGTGCAACCTGAGCGCTCCATAATATCGGCGATGCGAAACGAATCTCCTATCTCAACCATCTCTCCGCGCGACAGTGGCACCTCCTTGTTCGCTGCCAAGGTGTTCATGGTTAGCAGAATAGCCGCTGCATTATTGTTAACGACAGTCGCAGCCTCAGCGCCAGTCAGCTCGCAAATCAGCCCCTCCAGAATCTCCTCTCGATTACCGCGTTGTCCTGTCGACAGATCATATTCTAAATTTACCGGCCCACCAGCGACTGTCGAAACCGCTTTAATGGCATTTTCTGGTAGCACCGCGCGCCCAAGGTTGCTATGCAGAACAATTCCGGTGAGATTTATTGTTGGTCGCAATGCAGAAGTTTGCTCTTGCACTGACAGTGCTGCTCCGACAGATTCAAGAACGGCCTCAACCGATAGCGGTCCGAGCTCCTTGGTGGAAACATTCTTTCTTATCGCGGCCAACTCAAGTTTCACTTGAGCGCTTACCCTAGATCGACCCCACAACTCAACCAACTTTGAAGCACTGCGCAACACCAAATCTACAGATGGAAGCAGGCGTCGTCTGTCGTTAGCTGTCTGAAAATCCTTCGCTATGGGCTTCATTGATGGCTTATTCATTTGATTAGGCCTTTTTTTAACAGCTATTTTCGGTCTTCATGATAGATCTGATTTTGAGGTCTATCCGCTACTGAATCAAGCCAATTGGCTGTCAACAGAAAAATCTAAATCAATCACCTTACACATTAAGAATTTTGGTTGAGAAAAGAAGTTGCCCCTTCAATCCCGCAACTCGATGTTCGTTGCTTTTGACCCACTCCGGATTAGAAAAAAAAGACAGCAAAGCACTTTTATTAGGGTACTTTACTATGGCGAAAAGATCCCATTGATCGGATTCTATCTCTCCAATCATTAACTCTTCCAACTGGCCAGCCAGCAATATCTCAGCACCAACCTCCCTTAGATGTTGCTTCTGCTCATGGCCATAGAGTGCGTATGCTTCTGCTCCTGTAAGTTTACTTTCTCTTCCATCTGCATATTCAGCCTCACTGTTTAACTTAATAAGATTTAACACGTGAAAAGGCTCCGAATCACTGCACTCGTTCAATTTCAAGAGTTGCTGCACATTAGGCATCATACTGTTCTTTATTTCCATGAAAATTGTTAACTCTTGTTGGTCTTTTCCTGCATCTAATTTGATCGCTTAGGGCACCAATAGCACCTCAAATAAGCATATGACTTTTGCTATTTAAGAATTCCCCTACCATGTATCAATATAAGGATATTTTTTGTTTCTGCGTGGGGGAATAGGCGGTAGACGTTTTAGACCGGCTGAAATCCATGACCGTGTCTCGGCAGGGTCTATAACATCATCCAAGCCACCTCCTACGGCTGCATTGATGGCTTTTGAATTCTCGTATTCTTGGTTTACCCTCTGATTGAATTGATGCAACCTTTCCTCTTTGTCATCTATCGCTTTCAACTCATTTCTATAACCAAGTTTTACAGCGCCCTCTATATTCATCGCCGCAAACTCCGCGGTGGGCCAAGCTACGGTAAAAAAACCAACCATAGAACTGCCTCCACACATTGCTTGCACTCCAAGACCATAAGCCTTTCGGATAACTACACCAAAAACTGGTATGGTAAGATTTGCTCCCGTATTAAACATTCTTGCACAATGCCTTACCAACGCCGTGGCTTCAGCCTCGGGGCCCACCATTATTCCTGGGCAGTCCATCAAGCTAAGCAACGGGATATCAAAGGCATCACAGAGTTGAATAAAGCGCGCTCCTTTATCGGCGGCATCTGAATCTATTGCACCTGAAAGATGATGTGGATTATTTGCAATGACTCCAATAGTTCTGCCTTCAATCCTTATTAAAGCGGTTATCATTGCGACACCGAATTTTTCTCTTATTTCAAGAACCGAACCGATATCTGCAATCGTCTCGATGAGTTTCCTCATATCGTAAAGACGCAGACGATTTTCAGGGACAATATGACGCAGCTCTATTTGATCATGAGCCTCCCAATGCTTCAATGAACCCTGAAAATATGAGAGATACCTTTTTGCCACTTCAACTGCTTCGCCTTCATCATCAACCAAGATATCAACCACGCCATTCGGAACTTGAGAAGACATGGGGCCCACTTCTTCCGGCGTATAAACTCCAAGACCTCCACCCTCGATCATTGCCGGACCTCCCATCCCAATGGTCGAGTTTTTGGTAGCGATAATCACATCGCAACACGCAAGCAAAGCCGTATTACCGGCAAAGCATCGACCATGATTAACTCCTATAATTGGAACTGCAGCCGATAGTTTTGAGAATTTAGTGAAGGTGTAGGTATCAAATGCAACCCATGGACCAACCATATCGTCACCGGGGCGACCACCACCTCCCTCTGTAAACACAACGAGTGGCAATTGAAACCTGGATGCCAAGTCAAACATTCGGTCAAGTTTATAATGATGACGATGGCCTTGGGTTCCTGCTAAAACCGTATAGTCATAATGGACCACTGCAGCTCTTGCTGACTCCTCGTCAAAGAATGAACCATTTATGGTGCATGTTCCAGCCACCAATCCATCTCCGGGTGTGCGTTTTCGCAAAGTCTCCATGTCGTGTCTTTGATGCTGACGAGCCACCACCAAAGGCCAATACTCTTTGAACGATCCCTCATCCACTAATTCCAAAATATTCTCGCGTGGCATTCGCCCACCGCGCTCCCTGCGCTTTTCAACGGCCTCCGGCCTGTTTTCATCTAATGTATATGCATGCCGATCAATAGTTTCTTGGAGATCCGAGCGAATGTATTCCAAATTAATACTTTCGGGAGCCTTCTCATTTTCTGGCGAGAGCTCCGCGGCTTCCAAGAAGATGATTGGATCACCTTCTCTTACAATGTCGCCCACATTCATCGTTATTCGACGCACAACCCCATTCAAGCTTGCAGAAATGACATGTTCCATTTTCATAGCTTCAACCACCGCGACCTGTTGCTCAGCTCTTACTTCGTCGCCTTCCATCACGTCAATTGTCACAATCGTTCCTTGCATCGGGGAGCTTAAACCTGTTAGCTCATGATACTCCAGTGGACCCAACGGGACCCCTTCACTAACCTGATCTCCAGAGACGTTATCCGATTCATAATTAAAAAGCGCTAACGGGTCATTGGAGTCGACTTTCGCACCAGCAGCGTCATTGCCCAATCGTTGTTCAGGTAAGTCTGGGAACAAATTGCGACCCAACCAAGGCATTCCCAGCTCTTCCTTGTGCTCATCAACCCATCGTGTGGTTATCGAACAATTGACAAAATCAGTATGACTTAGGATATTTTTCAAAAATGAAAGATTGCTTTGAACCCCCTCCAAACGGAACTCGGATAATGCTCTAACCATTTTTCTGATCGCATTCTCTAAGTGTGGAGAGTTATCCCGAACAATAACCTTGGCCAGCAATGAATCAAATAAAGTGTTAGTCCTATATCCCGCGTAGCCAAATCCATCCACGCGCACCCCAGGTCCACTGGGCGGTTCATAGGCAGACAACACTCCAGATGATGGCAGAACTGTGCCATCAGACCTTATCTTCTCCATATTGACTCTGGCCTGGATGGCAAACCCAACGCGATTGTTAGAGTTAATATTATCTAACCGGAGATCTTTAAGAGTCAGACCCTGAGAAATTTGGATCTGGCTGCGTACCAGATCCAGACCCATAATTTCCTCTGTAACAGTGTGCTCAACCTGAAGTCTTGCATTGGCTTCAATAAAGAAAAACTTTGGATCAGTCGAATTCAAGTCTACCAAAAACTCAAAGGTCCCAAGACTTAAATAACCCTGTGCTTTTGCCAATCGAATGGCCGATGCAACGATATCCTGCCTGAGGGATTGCGATAAATTTGGGCATGGTGCTATCTCAATTACCTTCTGATTTCGCCGCTGAACTGAACATTCTCTCTCACCAAGCTCAACAATGTTTCCAGATCCATCTCCAACGATCTGAATTTCGATATGGCGAGCCTGATGCAAGTATTCCTCGACATAAAGATCTTTACAACCGAAGGCAACACTGGCCTCGGCTTGGCAACGTGCGAACGCCTCTCTCACCTCCGACTTTCTTGTCACCAAGCGAGTGCCTCTGCCCCCCCCTCCGGCGATGGCTTTTATAAGGATGCTGCCCTTCACATCCTCAAAAAATGATTCTGCTTCTTCGAGAGTTATGGGTTGATTAATTCCATTTAACACTGGCACGGATGCCGATCTAGCGGCGTCCCTAGCAGCTCCCTTATCCCCAAACAACCTCAAATGTTTTTCTTTTGGCCCTATAAATGTGACCCCCTCAAGTTCACACTTTTTTGCAAAGTCTGCTTGCTCTGACAAGAAGCCGTATCCAGGGTGAATTGCGTCACAGTTATTTTTCTTGGCGGCAGAAATTATGCTATCCATATCGAGGTAAGCAGCTGCGCCTTTTCCGGGAAGTAAAACACGCTGATCGCTTTTGATTACATGAAGACTAGATTCATCATCGCTCGAGAACACGGCAACACTCCTGATACCTAAATCAGATGCTGCCCGCGCAATTCTAATTGCGATTTCGCCCCTATTAGCAATTAATATTCCAGAAAAACTCATCCAAAACTCCTTAACTATCTCTTTCTGTTCTGGGCTTTAAGAACCAAATTGATTGCCCGCTCAGGCAACCCAAACCAACTAAGATAAAACAAAGACTCATGATAAGCACGGCTTATTACCGATAATATTGGCTTGCTGAAGTGATTCGAATTCTTGCTCTGATAACCCCAAAAGTCCGCAAAAAACATCCTTATTATGCTCCCCTAATTTAGGTGACGGTGTGCGCACACTTATGGGATGGAACCCACGACGCCAGGGTGCACTTGGATTGGGATGTCTTCCTACAAAATCTCTATCTAAAAACTGGAAATAACCTCGCGCAGACAAATGTGGGTCCGAAAGAATATCTGCCGGTCCGTTCAGGGACGCGGCGGTAATGCCAGCAGACTGAAGTTCCTGCATCAGCTCTCTCGGCTCCCGAACCTTGGTCCATTCATTAATGACATCAAACATTGCGGTCGAGGCGCCGGTAAAATCAAATTTATCTATGGGGATGAGATCCGCTAGCGCAGCGATGACATTGCATGCTCTGAGGAAATCATCCTGAGTGTGAATTTGGATCAATATCCATTGATCATCACCCTTGCATCGAAAAACCTCTTGCACAAAATAGTCTTCACTGTTGTTATCTGTCCTTGGCGGCGCCTCTCCATGAACAGATTGCCTCAGGATGCCATGAATTCCATTTGGAAGAACACATTCTGCTTGACTGAGATCCACAAATTGACCGAAACCCGTGCTCTTTTTATGGTAGAGCGCTGAAAGTAAAGCTGCACTCCCGTTTACTCCCGCGATTGCGTCCCCAAAAGCCACATGTTGCATTGTGGGAGGCTGTTCTTGATCACCCAGAAGGTGTGGCAAACCTGCGGCTTGTTCTATGGTGGACCCATACGCTCGAAACTTCGCCCAAGGGCCTGTAGAACCGAATGCCGGCATAGACAACATTACTAATTCTGAATTTACTTCTTTAAGATGATCATAATCCAGCTTCAGTTTAGAAAGCACGCCTACAGGAAAATTGTCCACCACTGCATCCGCCTTTTCAATTAGGTTCATCAACAGATCGCGGCCTAAAGGTGATTCGAAATCTATAGTGACCCCCATTTTATTGCGGTTTAACCAGATGAAACGCGTAGTTTTTTCCGCACCATCGTCGTCAATCCACTCTTGGGTTGCCTCCCAACTTCTAAACCAATCAAACCGCTTGCATCCCTCCACCTTGATGACCATCGCCCCCAAATCTGCCAAATTTCGTGTGGCTACTGGCCCAGCCCAGCCCATTGACAAGTCGACAATCGTAATACCCAACAGAGGTAAATCAGAAATCCTCTCATTTGTGAGGCTCGATTCTTGTTCAGAGCCAACTGAATTCCGGGGATCCTCACTTTTAAAAGAGTTATTGTTTGACCATTTGCCTTGATCAGCTCCGAGGGAAGCAATTGCTCCCCCGCGTCTAGGCGGTGTGCCGAACAATCTGAAAGGAATTGTGGGACCAACAAATCGTTCCTCCCCACTACTAAATTGGCAGAAAGCTTGACGTTCTTCGTACTGGTCTACCGAAAAAAGTTCTTTCATAGTTGGGACGCGAGCAAGCGGAATCCGCATCATTTGACCGCGATAGAACAGGTCCTCTGATGTCCATTTTTTTAGAGCAGCCAATATTTTTGGTTCGATTATATCCACTGCTTCCAAACGCGCCATGCTACTATGATAAATTGGATTTTCACTTAACTCTCGAAGTTCCAAGAGCGCGCAAAAAGATTCCCATTGGGCGGGGCTCAGAACCGTGACCCCAATCCAGCCATCTTTGCAGGGCCAGATCCCGAGAGGATATGTTGGCCAGAAACGATTAATACCCATTCGCATTGGAAGTGGCTCGTCATTAAAGCTCATTATCGCACCAACATCAGTCAAATAAAGGTTGGCTTCATAAATGCTTGTATCTAGACGAAAAAACTCTGATGAATTGATTTTTCGCAATGTGTTATCAATGCCCATGAGATGGCCAACAGCGCCATTGAATGCACTCAAACCGCCTAATATTTGCGCTTGATAACCTTTTGGAATTAGCGGTGGTCCCTCGCGCTCCCCGATACCCAACATCAAGCCTGTCAAGGCATGTATAGCCTCATCAGAGCCTTGATAATGTGAATAAGGTCCCTCTGAGCCAAACCAACTAATTGCACAAGTGTTTGACTGAACACGATTAACATCAACACATGAGGGTAGCGAAAAAGGATCCAGAAGCACCAAGTCTGCCTCTATTATTGAAGGGTGATCGATCAATTCACCAAAGCTTATTATGCTTTCCTTATTAGCGTTGAGATACCCGTGCAAAGCACTGTCGCCATTACGAAGAATGGGTTTCAACCTCCTGGTCTTGAAACCCTCTTCAGGCTCAACATTAACTACCCTAGCGCCATAATCAGCAAACATCTTTCCTGCATAACCTGTAGCGATAGTTCCGCTAATATCCGTGATCAAAAGATCATCGAATGGCCTACTAGTTGATTTAAATGGCTCTGACATTTTTAGATCTCCAAGAAACCAACTATATAGCTAACGTTTGTCCGGTCATTCCATCAGCGTCGCTGCTTGCGAGGAATACGGCAATGCTAGCTATCTCTTGAGGTTGCAACATTCGTCCAATTGTTATTTGTTCTCTAATTTTTTGTTGAAATTCTTCCCTAGGCATACCAGCGGACTCCATCTTGCTCTCCACATTTTTTATGAGATCAGTTTCCACGATGCCCGGGCATATGGCATTGACCGTGATGCCGTTTCTCGCATTCTCCAGCGCCACGCACTTGGTCATGCCGACTACAGCATGCTTAGATGTATTATATGGCACTTGATTAGGGCTTTCCTTGAGGCCAGCTGTTGAAGCGATATTGATCACCTTTCCTCTGCCAATGGTCTGCATGTGATCAATTGCCAACTGTGTAAGTCGGAAGACCGAATAGACATTGATCCGCATAAGACGATCAAATTCGTCCATTTCATACTCAGTAAATGGCTTTCCGATGTGAATGCCGGCATTATTTACAAGCGTGTCTAAGAAGGGTTCTCGATCGATACAAAAGGAAAAAAGCCTGTCGACATCATCCATATCAGCGAGATCCACCGCAAAATAAGAGATATCAACATCATATTTAGATAAGGAATGTTTGGCTTCCTCAAGTGAGGTTTCTTTGGTCGCGCTGAGGATCAAATTAGCCCCATTTCGCGCATAAGCTTCTGCAATCGCCAAACCGATGCCCCTAGATGCGCCGGTTATCAGTGCAGTTCGTCCAGACAAAAGAGATTTTTTATGAGACATCAAACCCACACCTCCAAATTATTATCTCGACCGATCGATCGCGACAATTTCATGTCAAGCAATTCAGTCATCCCAGTATCCTCAAGCATCGATTTGACAAGCTCCTGATCCTGGCTCTCTAGGTCCTCAAACTCGTCCTGCATGCGCTTCAATAAGTAAAACCGAAAGGGCTGTGCCTCCGCCTTTATCATCGTTCCTAACACCTCAAAATCACATGAGCCAACGCTTCGCTGTACCTCTGTTCCGCTAGGCAAATTTTTGTTTTCCTCCAGCCAAAGATTGATCTGCCCGCATGCTGCTCTGGACTCTGGAATGAAATCCTTTGCAAGATGTTTCAAAACACTCTTGAGTGTAGAGGGAATGAGATCTCCCTCCATATATGATTCTTGTCTATTCTTAAATTCGCCGATATCAGGCTCTGGCCTATTCATCCTTTCAACCCACCGAAATAGTCGAACGGCGTGCCTAGTCATCAAAGATAGCGGTTTTGGATCTCGACCGAGGTGCCCGTATAACGGGGCCATCATCCCAAAATCCCCAATACAAGGCTTACCCCCCAAAAAATATGGGTATTCTGCGAAATGCTCGTTCAGCACTCTCAGAGTCTCCAAATGGAAAGTTTCAATCAAGTCGTGAGTATCGGGAGTAACACCCCAAGCAGGCAAGACAAACTCCCGAATTCCAGCCATGCGTTCCTTCGCATCTGAAACTATGCCTTGGGGTGTGTTTTCGTTGTAGATAGTCCCAAAATGGAAAGGCAGAAAGTCACCCTCATCAACATCATGATTGAACCGATAGTGCATACATGGCCGCAAAAGCCCCTCGGCGCCAATCACATCTAGCAAACGACTTACTATTTTCTGTTTCGGAGAGCCAGGAGAAAATTGATGGCCATTTAATTTTTCAAAATGGTCAATAATCGCAACCCCATCTCGGATAACATCACCATTGGCAAACTCTATGGTTGGGATTCCCCGCCTGCCGCCCGCTTTCGGCAAAACAGTCTGATAAAAATGTGATGACGCATGTGGTTCTTCTCGATAATCTATTTTGGCTTTGATCAGATAGCTGCGTGTCCTGCCTGTGAACAAGGAAAAGGGTGAGCCATAAAGTGTTATTGGAGCCATTTTTTACCTTTTTGGGATAGGTTGTTTCGCAGATTCTTTGCGCACTAGTTACCAGCCAAACCCGGTATTTCACAGAATTGGTTGTCTTCAACTCTGACACTGACTGGGCAGTTATTATGAGCAGCACCTCCCCAATTAGGCATCACCATGGAATAAAGCCCAATGCCTCCAGCTACCATAATTAGAATATTTTTCGGTGAAGGAAAACATGGATAAGTTTCGCCTTGAAATCTGGACCCAAACTCCCCTGCATAACGGTTATGATCAGCGGTTTTATGATGAGTAAGTTCCCATAACTTTTGGGCAATCGTTTCCCTTGACAGGCCCGCCCTAGCCAAAGCACTAGCATGCTTTGGGCCAAGAACGACTAGAGCTGTACCACTCGTAAAAATTGCGTTATTGGTTGCCATATTTGCAAGGCCAACTGAGAGCACGTAAAGCAGTTTTTCAGAATCCTCCGGGTCATCCGCATTATCACTGAACAACACAGAATGAGGCGCTTCACAACCCAGCAAAGTGACAACGCTCTCAGATTGTTCGAACCCTAAACTAGTATGAAGAGGTGGAAAAGGCGATTGCTCCTCAGCCTCAGCGAGACAATAAGTAAATTTACCCGGATGACCCAAGAGGGCCATATCTGATACGCCAGGGCGCCCACCACCGATATTAATCATACTAAGCCTAAGTGCCCTTCCAATTGTGGCATTGGCTCTGTGTCCAGGGCCTAGCGCTCCATATCCTGAGGAAACCGGGCCACAATTTATTCGCGCTGGTCCATTGACAATAATCAATGGCGCTGTGCAGTGGGTAGTCGCTTGCAATTCCGCCAAATCGAAGGCAGGTTCAGCAGCGGCCTTAACCGCCGCAATCACAATGGGTATATAGTCAGGTTTACATCCTGCCATAACAGCTGCCGCCGCCACTTTTTCTACTGTGGCAATGCCCATCGCTGGCCCGAGTTCTCCCAAAATAAGGTCAGGATCCATGCCAGTAGCTAAGATCATCCTATCGAGCCGGTCTTTGGTTGGAATAACTACGGGCAAACCATCGGTACAGCGCATCTCATGCAACTGCTCTAATGCCTTTTCCTCATCTTCAGTCTCTAACCATTCACTCATTTGCAAGCTTATCCAGTATCTCATCAATCACGCTTTGGGCAATTGCCTCAATTTTCGACTCGCCCAATCCAGCTACTGGGTGAGGAAGCCTAACTCTCGGTAAATCGGGCATCCCTAAGGAATTAGCCATGAAATCTCCTTGGCCCCAGAAGTCATCAGTTATCATCGCCACGGAGGGAATCCCTCTTTTAGCAAGGTTGAAGCCGTCACGCACGGTGCCGGTTGTGCAACTACCTCAATGACCATATGCTGCGATTACAACCTGGCAATCAGATTCAATCTCATCAAGCATTTCTTCGCTAGCAGGGACGCCGGCATTGCCCTTATCCCAAATCCGC